>JBGQMP010000023.1:0-9977 GCA_041500685.1 Thermodesulfovibrionia bacterium
CATAAAAGTAATTCGTTTATCGAAGGCTTCAAGATCCTCCATAAGAAGAATGGTAACACTGTCTGGACACTCACTGCCAAGAAAGCGGATTTCACAGGAGACGAAAACATGGCTGAACTGAGCGATATCAATGTTGTTGTCCAGAAAAACGGCATGACACTTCATGCTGATAAAGGAACATATAATCTACCAACCCAAAATCTCACTACAAATAGTGAGATAACAGCTGAGACAAAAGATTATAAAATAACAACAACATCGATTGATTATGAAGCCTCTTCCGGTGAGCTTAAGACCGATAAAAAAATAACGGTTGAAGGCAAAAAATTCAAGGTTGAGGGTAAAGGCATGACATTAGATTCCCAACAAAAGGTAAGGGTACAGAAAGATGTTAAGGCAACTTTTTATAAGTAGTTTTTTAATCCTTTTTTCCCTATCAACAAATGTCTTTTCTGAAGAAAAGGCCCAACAGGCAAAAAATCCATTAATCATAACTTCTGAGATACTAACAGCTGATAACAACGCCCATACTGCGCTCTTTGAAAAGTCTGTTGTCGCAAGGACAAAAGATAAGACACTTTATGCAGACAGAATGCTCGTTTTCTATGACCCGGATACTGGAGATATAACAAAGATCGAGGCAGAAGGAAGTATTAAATTCATTAAAGAGACAAGTAAGGGGACAAGGGTTGTTACCTCGAAGGAAGCTACCTATTATGGCGACGATGAGAAGGTCGTTTTTACGGGTGAACCGCGTGCTACAGATGGTGAAAATGTAGTCACAGGAAAAAAGTTAACATATCTTTTAAATGAAGACCGATACCTTGTTGAAGACAGCAAGGTCTTTCTGAAAAAACAGAAAGGACAATAAATGCATATATTAGAGGCAAAAAGCCTCTCAAAGACTTATGGCAGAAGGCATGTCGTCAAGGATCTTACCATATATCTTTCTACAGGTGAGATCGTAGGCCTTCTCGGTCCTAATGGCGCAGGTAAGACAACTACCTTTTACATGACGGTAGGGCTTATAAGACCTGACGATGGAAAAATCTTCCTCGATGGAAAAGATATAACGGGGCTTCCGATGTACAAACGGGCGAGGCTGGGAATTAGTTACCTCCCCCAAGAACCATCTATTTTCAGGAAACTTTCTGTTGAAGATAATCTCAGAGCAGTACTCGAGATAAAAGGGCTCAGCAGAGAAGAAATTGATATAGATGTTGAACGCATTCTCAAAGAGTTTAATCTTATAGAATTCTCGAAAAGGGATGGTTATAGGCTTTCTGGAGGGGAACGGAGGAAGGCCGAAATAGCAAGAGCCATTGCAATAAAGCCCTTATTCATCCTCTTTGATGAACCTTTTACCGGCATAGACCCAATTACGATCATAGAACTCAAAAAGATGCTAAGTTATCTTAAAAGCAGGGGTCTCGGAATATTGATAACAGACCATAATGTAAGAGATACCCTTTCCATAACAGACAGGGCATATATTATCAGCAATGGTGAGATACTCGAAGAAGGAATCCCTGACAAAATCGTGGCAGATCCGAGGGTCAAGGATGTTTTCCTTGGAGAGGAGTTTGTACTATAATGGCCCTTGAGCACAGACTTGAACTGAGATTAGCGCATAAACTGATTCTCACACCTCAGCTGCAGCAGGCAATGAAACTGCTTCAAATGCCTCAACTTGAACTCACTCAGGCGCTTACCCTGGAACTCATAGAAAACCCTTTCCTCGAGGAATCTGTTGAAGAAATAAACATAGAGGATATGACTCGTGAGGAGAAAGAATCTATTGAGACTGAAGATACACCCGAAGACACTGAGGCATCTCTTGAGAAGCTGATGAGTTTCCAGGTAGATGAGTACTTTGAAGAGAGGGGAAGTGATGGAAGAGACCTTGGTTATTTTAACCCTGGCACCGTAACTCCTCCTCCATATGATCAGCTCTTTACCAAGGAGCCAGACCTCTATGACCATCTCTTATGGCAATTGAGGCTTTCCAATGAATCAGAAGACATAAGAAGAGTTGGAGAAACTATTATATGCAACCTGGATGAAAACGGTTATCTCAGAGTATCTCTCGAAGAGACTGTGGAAGAGGCAAAGACTGATATGCCAACCGCAGAGAAGGCTCTCGCATTGGTACAGAGTTTTGACCCCCCAGGGGTAGGTGCAAGAAACGTCAAAGAGTGTTTGCTATTACAGCTTGATGCCTTAAACCTCAAGGGAACACTTGCAGAAAAGATAATTATCAACAATATGGAAGAACTTGAAAAGAAAAAATACAAGCGAATTGCACAGCAGTATAACCTCTCTCTCGAAGACATCATGGCTGCTATAAAAATTATCGAGGGGCTTGAACCCAAACCAGGCAGAAATTTTATAAGTTCCAGCACAAACTATGTTGTTCCTGATGTATACGTGACAAAGGGTCCTGATAGATATCAAATTGTTTTGAATGATGAGGGGATACCGAGGTTAAGGATCAGCAGTTTTTACAGAAAACTTATCCGACAGAAAGATGCCTTCCCGAAAGAGACAATGCAATTTTTAATAGAAAAACTCCGTTCTGCAGTTGGGCTTTTGAAAAGCCTGGATCAGAGAAACAGAACAATATACAGAGTGACAGAAAGTATCCTCAGTCTCCAAAGGGAGTTTTTTGACAGTGGTATGGAATACATTAAACCCTTAACCCTCAAGGATGTCGCTTCTATACTGAACTTGCATGAAAGCACCATCAGCAGGGTCACATCAAACAAATATCTGTCATGCCCTCATGGGATTTTCAGCTTCAGGTTCTTCTTTAGCAATGCCCTCCATGGTGATACAGGAAGCATTTCTTCCACAACGGTAAAGAATATGATAAAGAAGATTGTTTCTGAAGAAGATCCCGGTAAGCCTTTGAGTGACCAGCGCATAGTAGGGGTATTAAAAAGTAGAGGCGTCATGCTTGCCAGAAGAACTGTAGCGAAATATAGAGAAGAACTTAGAATCCCGTCACAGGCTCAACGGAAAAAGATTAGCTAAACGGAAAGGAGGAGTCATGAATATCATCGTGACAGGAAGACATCTTGAAGTCACACCTGCTCTGAAAAAATATGCTGAAGAAAAGATTAAGAAATTTAACCGTTATCTATCAAACATATCTGAAGCTATCGTTACGCTTAGTGTAGAAAAGTACAGGCATAAGGTTGAGGTTCTTCTCAAGGTCAATGGTATTCTCATACAGGCAGAAGGGATTACCGGTGAGATATACTCTTCAATCGATGAGGTGGCAGAAAAACTCGAAAGACAGGTAAAGAAATACAAAGAGAAACTTGTCTCCCATCGAAAGGGCGAAGGCAAGGCAGGCGACACTCAGCTTATGTCTACAGCCGCAGAAGAAACGGGCAGAATCATTAAAAATAAAAAGTTTGAACTGAAGCCCATGAGCCCGGATGAGGCTGCTATGCAGATGGAACTCCTTGACAAAAACTTCTTTGTTTTTACCAATGACAGCAGCGGAAACATCAATGTCATTTACAGAAGGAAAGATGGCAATTTCGGCCTGATAGAACCAATCAAATAAACAACGTTGAGGCGTGAAACATGTCATTACAACTTGATCCCGACAAACATAAGGGAATAAAAGAGAAACTTCCTCACGCCTTCTTGGTCACTCCTAACAAAAAAAGTATATCTACCTCTCGTTATCAAGGATTGCCTACAATAGTCATTATTTCTGGGCTCTCGGGCTCGGGTAAGACTGTTGCTCTGAGGGCCCTTGAAGATTCTGGTTTTTTTTGTGTGGACAACCTTCCAATCACTCTTATTGACTCTTTCCTTTCAATCATATCACTTGATAGAGATATCAAAAAGATAGGAATCGGTATTGATATTCGAGAAAAGGGATTTTTGTCAGAATTAAACAGTGTCCTCAAAAAGCTTAAGGAGAAATACCATATAGAAATTATCTTCCTCGAAGCAGAAAATGATGTACTCCAGAGAAGATACAAAGAGACCCGCAGACCTCATCCTCTTGGAGGGGATGTCGTAAAAGCCATCTCGCTCGAAAAGAAAAGACTTTCTGTTCTAAGGGAAAACGCTGATAGAATTATTGATACTTCCTCCTTTTCACCCCATCAATTGAGACAGTTTGTAACATCTCTCTATAAAATACAAAAAACCAAAAATATGATGACATTGGTACTCATTTCCTTTGGTTTCAAGTATGGTACCCCGCAGAACCTGGACCTGCTTTTCGACGTGAGGTTTCTTCCCAATCCAAATTTTATTCCTGAATTAAAACCACTGAAAGGTACTGATAAAAGAGTCTCTCACTATATATTTAAAAAGCCAGAGGCAAAGGAATTTATGGAAAAGATGAAAGATTTCATCAATTTTCTAATTCCCATGTATTTAAAAGAAGGTAAGTCCTATCTTACCATTGGTATTGGTTGTACAGGTGGCAATCACCGTTCTCCTGCTATTTCAGAAAAGCTGCGAAGTTATCTCAAGAAATATCCTGTTGATTTGAATGTCGTCCATCGGGACATGGGCTGAAGCATTATAAATCAAAAGAAATCCAGAGGATCCATCCTTTACCCCGATAGAATTTCATAAATGCTTTAATCTCCGTTTTAAAAATAGGAATTCTTATCATTAGTACCATCCCTGTGTTAAAACAGGCGTTCTAACGGGGTTTACAAAGTCCGATTTAAGCTGTTACTATAGTATCGCTTCAGGAGAGGTGGCCGAGCTGGTCTAAGGCAGCCGCCTGCTAAGCGGTTGTGGGGGTAAAACCTCACCCAGGGTTCGAATCCCTGCCTCTCCGCCATGAAGAAGCAGTAACAAGTGATCAGTAAAAATATAAGAGGTCACTAAAGCATAAACAATTACAAGGAGGATGAGATGATGAAAAAGGTGTTAGTGGTGGTAATGGTATGTTTTGTTTTGGCTATTTCAATAAGCGCATGTAAGAAAAAAGAGCCTCAGAAACCTGTTCCCCAGATGCCTATGCAGCCTGTTCCCCAGATGCCTATGCAGCCTGTTCCCCAGATGCCTATGCAGCCTGTTCCCCAGATGCCTATGCAGTCTGCCCCTCAAATGCCCATGCAGCCCGTTCCTCAGGCACCAATGCAAAGAGCGATGCCCATGGGCCAGACAAAGGTGGTTGTACCCGATAGTGTTAAGGGTAAATGGACTGGAGTAAAACTTCTTGTTGAAAACAAGGAGACAAAAGAATCCAAGGAATACACGGTAAACCTGAATGGTGACATGAAAGTTCCGAATTCCAATCTTAAAATTCATGTTGGAGATTTTCTCCCTGACTTCAAAATGGAGGGCCTTACCTTGACCTCGGTTTCTAACGAGCCTAAAAATCCAGCAGTTGCTATCAGGGTATGGGAAGGAGATAAACAGATATTTCCAACACCTGGGAAAAAATGGGGATGGTTGTTTTCGAAGATGCCTTCAATACACCCCCTCATGCATCCAAAATACGGTATCTTTCTCAAGGAAGGGGTCCCAAAGAAAGGATAGACAACTGTGCGCCCATAGCTCAGCTGGATAGAGCATCGGACTACGAATCCGCAGGTCGGGGGTTCAAATCCTCCTGGGCGCGCTTTGAAAAATTATTCCAACATCTTTATAAGAGGGACACTTCCCATATTTTCTAAAGCCGATAGCTCTTAAACTTTTAACGCTTTTATTCTAAACAATCCTTATCTCTTGTAGCATCATTCAGGGGCTTGGCCGAGGCTTGCGGCAACACGAACAAGTACAAAAGTTTAGAGAAGCAGAAGTGCCATAGTGCCGAAGTATAATATTTGAGAAGAGCAAAAGTGCAGAAGTTCGGAAGGAAGCAGCTTTTGGTGTCAGGCCTTGAAATATGAATCAAGTTCTTCCATAAGTTTTGATAATTTTTTGTCAGCAGTCATTTCCTTTTTTAATCTAAGTGTTTCAAGAAACTTTATTCTGTCTGTGTCATCAAGGTATATCTTTTTGTGCCTGATGTGACTCCAATCACCGTTAATATCCAAGATAAATTTAAAAATATATTTAAGAGCTAAGGGTGAAGCTAACCCTCCTTGGGTATCCCCCCCTGGAACAATTTGCCCTTAGCTCCGTATATGCTCTCAGTAAACATAAGAATAAAGTAAACTACCACTGACATTGTCAATGGCTCAGTCTCATTAATTAAACATGAATCATGAAACCAGCATAGATCAAGATAGAAGCGCATTTATTGTTACTTACTCGAGTTATCGGCATAATATTTGAAGAAAAGAAGGGCAGGGTAATGATGGAATGGTTTGCTTTGCTTTCAAAGCGGTTACCCTGCCCTTCCACCCAAAGGGGGTAGGGGATAATTTTATTATATACTATATTAAATAAAAATAAAAGAATATTTTCCCCAGCTACTCTTTCATGTTTATACCAACAACAAATAGAATAGTAAATATTATTTACAATCAATGGCTTATATATTTCAGCTTAAACAATTACTTTTTGTTTTTTAAACTAATGATAGGAAAGATTCTAGGCCGAGCATTAAGGCAACACGAAGTAACTTGTTTACTGAATCCCTTTAGTATCGAGAGGCACTGGGAGAGAAATATCCTATAAGAGCTCAAGGAAGTGCTGATGCCGCGCGGGTCAACACTGTTCCTGTCTTTGACTCAAACCTTACTTTGGTAAGACTACTACAAATGTCTGCATGCCTTCTTCCCTTTTTATTTGAGCTGCGATAGTCTCAGCTTTTTCCCTGTCCCTGAATTTGCCTATCCAGACCTTATAGAGCCTTCCGTCCTTTTTTGATTTTGAGATGGTTATAGCGGCATTATACCCCTTTTTATGAAGTCTCATCTTCAAGGATTTTGCATAAGAAACGTTACTGAAGGCACCTACCTGAACTGTAAAAAGTGCCTTTGAGGGTTTCTGGGGTTGTAGGGATTTCTCCTTTGTCTCCTTCTCGGTCTTTGCTGTCTCACCGAGAGATACCGCTTCCTTAGGTTGAACAGGAGCCGCGGATTGAACCGATTCCTCCTTTCGAATTGGTCCTTTCAAGGATGTCATCTCAAAATTTTTATGCGTTGGGCTTTTCAAAGCAAAGTACTCAAGGAGAAACCCAAGTAAAACCGTGACAAAAACGGCTGAGATGATAAAAATGATAATAGTAGACTTATTTCTTATAAAAGCAATTTTCTCTTTAGCTTGAAGCGCTAAAAATGCTTCCTTTAAGTTTATTTTACTAAAAATATCTGCTCTCTCCTGTTCATTTTGTGTTTTATATTTGATCCATCCGTGTGCCGGACATAATGCCCAATCAGGTTTGCCTGTTTTCTCTACCTGTCCATGACAAATCGGGCAGTATATATTGTTATTATTCTCTGTTTCCTTGTCCATGATTTCCCTCAAAGTTCCCTTGTAGGGTTGATAAAGTTTAACACTTTTCTTAATATATCAATATTGAACTCTTGAAGTAAAATAGATAAATACAAAAATAAGGAGGTACAAAGTATGGAAAAGAGCTCTAAGTGGGACATTGCCAACGATCCTGATACCTTACCAGAATCTCTCAATGCATTATCAAGTGATAAAGATTGGATGATCAGAAGTGCCGTCGCGAAGAATCGTAACACCCCTAAAGAAACTCTCAAGAAGTTAGCGAAAGATCCGGAATGGCAGGTAAGGAATAATGTAGCAATTAATCCGCATACTCCTGAAGACACTCTTGATGATTTGGCAGACGATTCAGATTCAGTCGTGAGAACCAACCTTGGAAAAAATCCCCATGCCAAATTGGAAACAGTTATCAAGTTAGCCGAAGATGACAGGATATGGGGCGTGAGGAAAAGTGCCGTAGAATCAGGACGGGTATAACAGTACCAATTCGATTAAGCGTCCTTTTCTGGAATAAATTTTCAGAAAAGATAAATCCCTGCATGCTTTGCCGTTGTGTAACGTACATATAAACCTTATGAGAATTGACTGCTACATATCTCCTCACTGCGGTTCGAACGAGGCTCTCAGGGAAAACATTGGGAAGGCACTCGAATTTGAGGCAGCCGAAGCAGGAGTGACTTTTTCTGTGATTAATAAACAAGAGGCCGAGAGACTTGGTTTGATGGGTTCACCTTCTGTCCTCATCAATGGCATAGATATCCTCCCCGGTGAAATACCAGGTTTTTCCTGAAGAATATTTCGGGATGAGTCCGGGAGGCTCGTACCTGTTCCATCTATTGAAATGTTGCGGGAGTGCATCAGAAAAATAAGACATCAGGAGAAAGAAAGTTAATATTCCTAATCTTCCTTTTTGGTATATATAAAGATGGGATCTGAGTGTATGGGGTGGGATGCAGTAATGATCTTTTCAGGTCTCCACCCTGGTATTTCGAAGTTGCAGCTTATCACCTTAGCTTCCGCCTTGAGTTCCTGAGAAAGTTTTCTTTTCAGTTTCTCCATGACATCAGGGAAAAGATAGCAGAAAACGATATCTGCCTTGCTGAGGTCTGCCTTCCAGAAGTCTTTAAAGTGGATCGAGACATTTGCTTGCCAGAACCCTACCCTAAACCTTGATAGAGCATAGGCCCAAGGGTTTATCTCAAAGCCAATGGCACGCACATCATATCTTTTTGCTGCAGCTATCAGAAATCTCCCATCGCCACATCCGAGGTCATAGACTACCTGTCCAGGAACCATTGATACATCCTCTAAGATCTTCTTTATCTTTGAACGATGTGTGGTAGTAAACATTGCCCCTCCAGTTTTGAATGTTGATAGACCGGTAAGGAAGGCAAAGGCCATTTTCAAGGCCGCGATGGCCGCTAAAAGGCAAAGGAAAAAAATGATAATCTCGTTCATCTGGATATACTTTAGCCCACTTACATAAACAATTTTCACAGAAGAGGATATAGTGTTTGAGCGGCTTTAATCCGCCTGAGGTGGATTAAATTCTTTCGAAGAAAGAATTTACCTCAGAGGGCGTTAGCCCGAGAATGAGCGAAAATACTATATTCTTGTCACGTACCAACATTTATAAATGAACCTATTTAGATCCGTAATGAGGTTAATGCACAGAACATGAAAAACAAGGGTCATATGCCCTTACAAGCATCTCACACTTTAATATTATTTCTTCCTTTTTATCATTTATATTATGTTGCACAAGCTCTTTTAAATTTTCTTCGATACCCAGAAAATTATGGGCAGTAGGGGTAATGATATTCGCCTTCTCAACAACACCTCTCCTGTTTAACACATAGTGGTGACAGAGGAGTCCTCTCGGGGCCTCTGTTGCTGCAAAACCCTCTCCTTCCCTCACCTTGATCTGAATTTCAGGTCTTTTTACGGTAAGTCCTTCGAGTAGCTCTATGCATTTGCTGATCCCATGAACTATTTCAATGGCCTGAGCAATGTTGTTATGGAATGGATTATCATCTGGGACATCATAACCTATTTCCTCTGCCGCCTTTTTTGCATCTTCATGGAGCATATCAAATTTAAGGTTTAGCCTTGCCAGTGCTCCCGACATAAGAGACCCCCTGCCCTTTATAATCGTCCTCTTTGCATTGGAATACGAAATCTCATCTTCCCCAAAGACAGAGTAATATTCGTCTTCCTTAATGTGAATCCTATTGTTAGAAACGATAAACCCTTCGTTGATTGCATACTCTGAAGGAATACTGATAGCAATGTATTCCGAATTATTGGTAAGATCAGGGTAAGGGAGTTCAGAGACAAGCTTAAGCACTTCTCGTGCATCTTCTTTTATGCTTTCCAATTCCTTTATCATTCTCCCTATCAAATCCCCTGAAGGTAGACTGGTAAAACCACCAACAACCATCACAACGGGATGAAGGGCCCTGCCTCCAAACAAAGCAGTTAAATTATTTACTATCTCCTTCATTCTCATGAGCCTCTTTATTTCAGAATTAAATCTTGGGAGCATATCAGCTATTGAATAAAGTCGGTAGTAATCAGGCATGGCA
>JBGQMP010000024.1:0-9958 GCA_041500685.1 Thermodesulfovibrionia bacterium
AGGGATTTTAAGTCCCTTGCGTCTGCCAATTCCGCCACTCCGGCATATGGTGGTTCCCTTAAAAATCAAAGACTTACAAAGTGTCATAGAGTATCATAAAATTTCATGAGGTGTCAAAGCTGGTTACAAAATATTACGGGTTTCAAAATATTGTTAAGTCTCAAATAGGAACTGCACAATCTGTAATTAATCTGCGACTTTTTGTGCAAATAGTTATATAATATTTACAGGGTAAAGAAAAGGGGGGAGCTAACATTGATCTGCCAGGTTAATGATAGAACTCGTGAACAAACTACAAAATGTCCCTTTTCTTTCCAATGTTTAAATGATGAAACAAGATCTGTATGCACAATCGATAGATGTTTAGAAAGTAATGGCTGTTTTCTTAAAACGGCGAAAACTCTCAATTGCCCCTATAAGATATCATTTGGATATTCCTATATGTGTCATTGCCCAACAAGAATTGAACTTTACAACCGCTACAAGGTATGATTCCTTAGAATAAGATTATTTTTTCTTGCGCTTTTTTACAAAATTAGAAACTGGGATCGCAGCAAGGGTTAAAGGATGCGAGGATCCCCTTGAACCGAGTTCAATAGAAGCTTTCAATACCGTTTCATTATCAGGGGCCTCAATAATATTTACAAAATCATATGGCCCCAGTACTGCATACTGTTCTTTCACCTTGATTCCAATTTTTTCCAGCTCCTTATTTACCTCAAAGATCCTCTCTGGGTTCTCCTTGATCGTCTTTCTCACCCTGTCTGTAAGTGTACTTAATACAACACAATAAGGCATAACCCCTCCTCCTTTAAATGTAAATCATATTTTCTCTATTATACCTTTTCATACACCTTCATACACCCGCCTTAGGCAAGAGAATTTTATTGAAATTTACAGGTTGAAAATTATATTATTATAAAAATATAAAGGAGGGTCTATGCTTAAGGAAAGGGTTGAAGAGGTTCTCGCAAAAATAAGAATTGGCCTTAAAGCAGATGGTGGAGACATAGAACTTGTGGACATAAAGGAAAACGTTGTTTATGTTAGGCTTAAAGGTGCATGTGGAACATGCCCAATGTCAACCCTCACATTAAAAAACTGGGTGGAAGCAAACCTGAAGAGAGAGATACCGGAGATAAGTGCTGTCCAGGCTGTTTAGTCAGCATGAATCCTCATTCAGTTAGTAAGAGAATATTACAATACTTTGCTACCTTAACACTGATCTTCCTGACTACCTCATCTATAGCATCTGAACAAATAGACGTTAAAGGCATCCGTTACTGGTCGTCACCTGATTATACAAGGGTAGTGGTTGATCTCTCAGGAAGTATTGAGTTTTCAACAAATCGCTTATCAGATCCTGATAGGATTTATTTTGACCTGAAAAATAGCAGATTGAAGAAAGAAATAAAGACTACGCTTCCTGTTGGAGACGGGATGCTAAAGGCAGTCAGGGCAGGACAGTTTGATTCAAATACCGTAAGGGTTGTTCTTGACCTCGAAAAGATCACGGATTTTAGTACCTTTATCCTTGAAAATCCTACGAGATTTGTCATTGATGTTCATGGGATGGGGAAGGCGAAGAGACCAGAAGCGACTATTACTAAAAGAAGGATTGTTATTGACCCGGGTCACGGAGGCCATGACCCAGGTGCAATAGGACCAAGCGGGCTTCATGAAAAGGACGTTGTCCTCGACATTGCCCTGAAACTCAAAGATATCCTTTTGGCTGACCCACTCAATGAGGTTTCTCTTACAAGAGAAACAGATATATTTATCCCTCTTGAAGAGAGGACTGCCATGGCAAACGAAAAGAATGCAGATTATTTTGTATCGATACATGCCAATGCAAGTCCAATAAGAAGGGTCAAAGGTATCGAGACCTATTTACTTAACTGGACGAACGATGAAGAGACCATGAGAGTTGCGGCACGCGAGAACCAAATATCACTCAAGAAGATGAAGGAGATGCATAGGCAGATGGATACTTTAGGGATGATCTTGAATGACTTGTTGAGGGACAATAAAAGAAACGAGTCTCTTAAACTGGCAAATTATATCCAGAGGTTCATAGTATCAACTCTGAACGATAAATACAATCATAAAAGGGTGGACCTAGGCGTTAAAGGGGCACTCTTTTATGTCCTTTTTGGAGCAAAGATGCCATCGGTCCTTGTCGAAGTCTCATTCATAAGCAATCCTCAAGAAGAACAGCTTCTTGCTAAGGAGTCTTACAGAATGCAGATTGCAAAGGCGATTGCTAAGGGGCTGAATACCTATATTAATTCTACCCCAGCAACTCAACAAGTTGCGGGTTTATAAGTATACCTTTGTCTCTAGAGATTCCCCAGCATTTTTTTTGGAAACGATTCAGTGAGTAAAAGTATCATATGAGAGTTGATCTGCTTATAAAAAATGGTCTTGTCTTTGATGGTACTTGCTCGGAACCTTTTAAGGCAGATGTGGGTATATCGTCTGATAGAATTGTCTTCATTAACAAAGAGTCAGGAGTCAGTCTACGACCTATGGGGAGTCAGAAGTCAGTCCACAGCCCATGGGGAATCAAAACAGACGGAGTCATAGATGCACAAAATATGGCAGTTGCTCCTGGTTTTATCGATACACATGCACACTCTGAATTTACCCTCCTTGCTGACCCACGCGCGGAGGGCAAGATATGTCAGGGGATAACAACGGAGATAAATGGTAATTGCGGTCTCTCTGCTGCTCCACTCTATGGCGAAGCCCTTCATCAAAGAGAAGATGATCTAAAGGAACTCGTGATCCGTGAACGCTGGTCTACTTTTGAAGAGTATTTTCAGATCCTTGAAAAAAGGGGCATGAAAATTAATTTTGTTACCCTCGTGGGTCACGGCAATTTGAGGGCATCCGTTATCGGTTATAAAGATAAAACTCCAGATGAGGTTGAATTAAAGAAAATGCAGACTCTCTTGAAGGAGGCAATTTCTGAAGGTGCTGTAGGACTTTCAACAGGTCTCATTTATCCACCCGGTATTTATTCTGAAACAGAAGAGCTTATCGAACTTAGTAAAGTTCTATCTCAATCATATAATCCCGCCTCGTCCCCTTTTAACCCCTCTGCATCCCTGCCCGACGGACGGCAGGCGGGTCCCCTTATTAAGGGGGGAATTAAAAAGGGGGTGGGGGCAGGTGGCATCTATACAACCCATATGAGAAGTGAAGGAGATAAATTAATAGAATCTATAGAGGAGACAATCAGGATAGGTAAGGAAGCAGGGATTAAGGTTCATATCTCCCATATAAAGACCAGCGGCAAGAAAAACTGGCATAAGATAGGGAGTGCTCTATCCCTTATGGAAGAGTCCAGGAATAAAGGCATTCTTTTGACATGTGATAGATATCCTTATACTGCTTCGAGCACAGATCTGGACTCGATACTGCCTTCTTGGGCTTATTCAGGAGGAAAGGAAGAAGAGTTAAAAAGACTGAAGAATTCAAAGCTTAGAGAAAAAATTAAAAATCAAATACTGAATGCCCATTCCTTTAAAGATTACTGGAAAAAAATTTCCATATCCTCTGTCTCCTCCAAGAAGAATAGATGGATGGAAGGCAGAAACCTGCATGACATTGCCCGTATTAATGGTAAAGAGCCTGTTGATACACTGTTTGATATTTTGATTGAAGAAAAACTAAATGTCAGCGCTATCTTTACATCTATGCATGAGGAGAACCTGAAAAAGTTCCTCTCTCTGTCTTATTGTATGATTGGAACGGATAGTTCAGCGAGGTGTTTTTCAGGCCTGACGTGCAAAGGCAAACCCCATCCGCGGGGTTTTGGGAGCTTCCCAAGATTTCTCGGAAGATATGTAAGTAAGGAACACCTCATGAGTATGAGTGAAGGCATTTATAAAATAACGATGCTTCCAGCTAAAACATTCGGTATCTATAAAAGAGGGATTATAAAAAAGGGTGCCTATGCAGACATTATCATCTTTGATCATCAGAGGATAATTGACAGGGCAACATTTCAAGATCCCTTTTTAAGCCCAGAAGGAATTTACTATGTTCTTGTTAACGGTTTGCCTGCTCTCTGGGAAGGACAACTAACAGGCATCAATGCAGGTAGGATTCTTAAACATGGAAGATAGTCCGGTAATTGGCATAACAACAGATATAGAAGGTGAGTATCTGAGACTTAAACATCATTATTCTGCTGCAATCATAAAGGCTGATGGCATGCCAGTTTTCATCCCTCTGGCAGAGAATACCGTATTGTATTCAGAAAGGATTGATGCACTTCTCATCCCTGGAGGAGATGACGTCGATCCCTTTTATTATCATGAGGAGATGTTGCCTCAGGTTAAACCAGTCACTAGACAAAGAAGTGATTTTGAGATTTCCTTACTCAGGGAAGTAGTGAATCGCCGTAAACCTGTTCTCGGCATATGTTACGGTATGCAACTTATCAATGTTGCTTTCGGAGGAACCATATATCAGAATATTGATTCACAAATGCCATCAGTAATTAACCACAAGAAGGGTCATCATTTAGTTGTGATTGAAAAAAACAGGTTTTTAAAAACAGGAGAGTTTTATGTCAACAGCACACATCATCAGGCTGTAAAGGAGCTTGGTGCAGGCCTGATAGGGTTTGCCTTTTCTCCGGATAAACTTATAGAGGCATTTTATGGAAAGGACTATCCTTTTCTTATCGGTGTACAATGGCACCCTGAACGCCTTATGGATGACAACCTTTCTTTAGCACTTTTTCGTTCTTTTATAGAGGCATCAAGAGGGAAAAAATCTGCAAAATCTTTGACCAGATGATGCAGTTAAAACGCCCAACCCATTTTGTTCATAATATTTTTTGTACATGTGGCGGATATGGTATTTTCGCTCATTCTCGGGCTAACGCCCTGCGAGGTAGTCGATGCGACTAAAACCGCTCAAGTACTATATCCGCCATTATCGACTATTGTTTTATGAGTTTTGTACTCTCACCATCGCACTGTTACTATTTGTCCTTACCGCATGCTCATCTAAAAACCGTCTTGAAGGCTATGTCTATTACAGACTGAATACGAATCCCACAACCCTTGACCCTGCTCTCGTCGTTGATGTCACAGGTGGATCAATAGCTGCGAAACTCTTTAATGGCCTTGTTAGGCTCGGTGATGACCTCAGTATCCAGCCTGATATAGCGAGGGACTGGTCAATATCCAGAGAAGGTCTGACCTATACCTTCAGACTGAAAAGAGGTGTATATTTTTCGAATAAACGGGAAGTTAAGGCATATGATTTCAAGTATTCCTTTAGGAGAATTTTAGACCCTGCGAGTAAATCTCCGAATACGTGGGTACTCGAAAAAATCCTCGGTGCCGATGAGTTCATGAAAGGGCGGGCTAAAGATATAAAAGGAATAAAAGTAATAGATGATCATATATTTGAGATACGCTTAAAAAGACCTTTCTCTCCTTTTCTCAGTCTCCTTACTATGACTGCTGCTTATGTTGTGCCTTTTGAGGAGGCAGAAAGACGCGGGCCTGATTTTTCAAGTCATCCCGTGGGGACAGGTCCTTTTGTTCTGAGGGAATGGTTACCGAGCAGCGAGGTAAGGCTTGAAAAAAGAGAGGATTATTTTGATGGCCCTGCAAAGATCAGTGGCATAATTTACAGAATAATACCAGAAGATCTTACGGCTGTGACAGAATTTGAACTCGGAAACCTTGATATTATTACAATACCAGCCTCAGAGTATATCAGATATAGAAAGGATCCAAGAAAGCAAAATTTTATTTCATCCCTTAAAGGGATCAATACATATTATCTTGGCCTCAACTGCTCAAGACCTCCTTTTCATAATCTCAATGTCAGAAGGGCTATCAGTTATGCTATTGACAGGGAAAAGATACTCAACACGATTTATGAAGGTCGTGGTAGGTTGGCAAAGGGGCCTGTACCTGATACCATCCGAACATGGGATAACAAACCACAATATGAGTATAATCCGGGAAAGGCAAGAGAGATTATTAAGAAAGAGAAGCAGGAAGGCATCACAATAAGTTTTTACGTAACAGCAGACCAAGAAGTAATTGATATTGCAGAAGTTATCCAGTCTTATATCAAGACTGTCGGAATAGATGTGAGGATAAAACAGCTCGAATGGAGTGCGTATAAAGAAGCCCTCAACAGGGGAGAACCCAATATGTTCTATCTGAGCTGGTGGGCTGATTACCCTGATCCTGAGAATTTTCTTTTTCCCTTATTTCATTCTTCTAATTTTGGTGCAGGTGGTAACCGGACAAGGTATAGCAATCCAGCTGTTGACTTCATGATAGAAAAGGCACAACAGGCATTGGACAGAAACAAAAGAGATATCCTTTATAAAAAGGCAGAGCAACTTATTATTGCAGATGCGCCCTGGGTTTTTCTCTGGCACAGAACAGATTTCACTATCAGACAACCCTGGGTAAAAAACTACAAGATCTATCCTATTTACAGCATGGACAAAGGCACTGAGATATCTCTGTCGAGATAAATTGAAACTTCATGAGCACATGGTATTTATAATTTTTCGTGCATCCTCTTTATCCCCCCTTTACCAAGGGGAGAATGAAAGGGGGGTATCTTCAGGACAAACACTATATCCGCCATAATGGGCAATCGTTTTATGAAGAAAGTAGGCGAGAGGTATGATATACTAAAATCAACTTTAGACTATCATGCAGAAGGAGGTGAGGGGCACAAAAAATCGCAGGATTTTTTGGTATCTATGATGGATGCTTGTGAAATAGCGATCAGGATGCAGACAGATGCAATAAAGTTTTATACAGAGGCAGCTGAGAAGACGAGAAATCCTGTTGGCAAGAAGATGTTTATGACTATCGTAGAGGATGAAAAAAGGCATCTCGAAACTCTTTCTCAGATATTCAAAGGACTTAGTATATCTTGTAAGGATGTTAGCCCAATGCAGAATATCAAGACAGTTTTTGAATCTATGAAGAATGAGATGCTGAACAGGGTCGAGGCAACTATGGATGAGCTTGAGGCATTTAAAATTGCTATGCAAATGGAAAAAGAAGGAGTTGAATTTTATAAAAAGGCTGCATTAGAGGCGCAAACAGAGGAAGAGAGATCTCTTTTTGAGAGGCTTGTTAAGGAAGAACAGGATCATTATAATATTTTTGCTAATACCTATTTCTTTCTCTCCAATACAGGGAGCTGGTTTATGTGGGAAGAACACAGCATTGTTGATGGAGGCACTCCCTGGGCGTAATTTATTTCAAAAACATTCAACATTTAACTTTCTACTTGCAAGAGAAAGAACTTTAGTGCTATCAAAACATGTGGGCGTGCTTTTCAGCACGCCCACATGTTTAAGTTATTTCCCCTTTACTTCCTCAGAATCTTAACAGGAGTTCTTGCACTTACAGGTGGTCGAGACCTTTTTTGATAATTTTGTGATTGTCATCTGATACCTCCTCTCTTAGGAGTATCCGGACTTCATGCCCGGTGGTTAGACTACTTTATAATACCATAGAGAGCACACCTGTCAAGGTCTTTTCCCAGAGGGTCGCCAAGAAGTTGAGCCCTGTATCTGCATCCTCCCCTACAGGTTTCGATATATTCACAGTCACATTTAAGCTCATCAAGCCTGATAGGTTTGATCCTCTGCCAGCATACCCTTAATCCCTCTTCCACTCTGCCGACGGCACTATCAGAATAAAAAGTACATTTTGCAACCTTACCATCTGCCATGACAGCCATTAAATGTAATCCACATGCAAAACCTGACGCTGCTGTGTGGAGACCACCGCCATACCCATATCTGAGATATCTTCCACCTTCCTCAGGGCTTATCTGAAATTCCGCATTTTCCTCTAACCTTCCTGTGACACAGGGGATATCAACAGTCCATTCCTTTATACCCATATTCTTAAAATGTTTCTCCATTTCCTCGAAGTTCCCAAGATTTTCCGGATGCACCATTGTTGCTATTGAGACATGGAAACCATGATCGAGTGAGAGGTTAACAGCTTTCATTGCCAGTCTGAAAGTGCCCTTTCCCCTCAGAGAGTCATGAGCATCTTGAAGACCATCTATACTGATCTGGATTTCATCGACATTGAGTTTTTTAATTTTTTCTTCATCCAATAAAAAACCATTTGTAAATAAAACTTTCCTTACAAAGAATTTGGGAAGCATTTTATTTATCACCTCAAATTTACTATGAAGCAACGGCTCTCCTCCGGTAATAAGTATCCTTAATCCCTGCATTTGTTCAAATTCTTTTAAAATGTCTCTTATCTGATTTATTGAAAGCTCTTCGTACCCTCTATCCTTCATATAACAGTGTTTGCATGTGAGGTTACATTTATTCGTGATCTGTAATTCAAGATACCTCAGGGAAGGGTCAAAAGACCTTATCAGAGAAGGACGTTTTATGAAAACTCTTTTTTTTGTCAAGATTCCTTCCCTGAGGCAATAATCTACGAATTCACCATTCTGAGAACTGCATCCAGATTCAGAACAGTCTTTCAGAAATTCAAAAGAGGCTCTATCGAGCTCATAGAGTTCATCATTCTTGATATGATACACAGAGGGTGTTTCAAGCCATTTCAGGACAGCTTCTTGAGAAAGAGAATATTTCATAGATTTTATTATACAATAAGATTATTTCTGCACAGTGAGAGAGAGCGTTGATGTTGGAGAAAAGACTTTGTAAAATATATTGCCCGTATTATAAGCCCTCAAAGAATAAAGAACTTGCTTGCAAGGGTTTTTCTGTGGTTGAGAAATTGTTACAAGAAAGAAAGAAAATTACTTTCCTAATATCTGAGAAGATTCTCAAAGGAGTTACTAAAGAAATGCTTGTGCTCAATATGTGCATCACCTGTCCCTTTTATGAAAAAGATTGTGATTTTATCCAGAATGCAAAGAATTCTTTACCCTGTGGTGGGTTTACATTGTTGGGACAACTCCTTGAATCAGATAGCATTACCATTGATGACATAATCAGAAACATCAATTAATGCGTAAACCCCGTAGGAATTACAGGGGCATTGAATCCCGTGTGCAAAATATGAGATTAATCATTGTGTTAATCTTTAAGTGACCTTTAAGCTAAACAAATAAAGAAAAACTACAAGAAGGAGGTAGTTATGGATGTAATTCAGGCGATACATGAAAGGCGAGCAATCAATTTCTTCGAAGTCGGTAGAGAGATCTCTGATGGCAAACTTATGGAACTCCTTGAGATCGCAAACTTATCGCCTTCATCTTTTAATCTCCAGCCATGGAAGGTGATAGTTGTGAGAGATCCTGAAAGAAAGAGGGTATTGAGACAATGTGCCTTTAATCAGCCAAAAGCTGAGGAGGCATCAGCAGTTCTGATCATGATTGCAG
This sequence comes from Thermodesulfovibrionia bacterium, assembly GCA_041500685.1. Classification (GTDB taxonomy): domain Bacteria; phylum Nitrospirota; class Thermodesulfovibrionia; order Thermodesulfovibrionales; family SM23-35; genus DASPRG01. The sequence continues at coordinate 9,391 of JBGQMP010000024.1, forward strand.
ACCCCGGAGGAGTTGAAGATAATTTAGAAAGAGTGCTGGATAGCTGGCAGAAACTGGGATATATTAAACCGGATATCAGGCAAACATATATAGAAATGGCAAAAAATCTCTACGGAACTGCGGATAGCCTTAAAAGAAAAATCTTTGCAGTTAAAAATACCGCTCTATTTGCCATGAACCTGATGATTGCAGCAAAAGGCCTTGGCCTTGAGACACACCCGATGGATGGATTTAATGAGGAATGTATCAAAAAGGAATTTCATATTCCTGATGACAAAATCATACCTATGCTCGTAGCGGTTGGTTACCTGAGGTCTGGCGTTACCTTACTTCCAAGAGTATTCAGGAAAGAACTCAATGAGTTTGTGCAATTTGAGAAATTTGATAGATAGGCATTTTATATTTGTAGGATAAACACCGATAAAAGAAAAGGATGAAATCCTACAAAAAAATGATTCATTCGTAAAAAAGTTGAAAAGATAATTGAAGGAGGAGAGACAGCTGAGGGAATAAGGCCATAAAAATGGAAAGCATCGAACTTGACCGTATCTGGTATAGTTTTGCTGGA
>JBGQMP010000025.1:0-9954 GCA_041500685.1 Thermodesulfovibrionia bacterium
CAAAATCTGAAGGGTTGTCCGGATACCCATCCAGATTCCATCAATACCATACCGTATCACATAAAGTCCTACAATGATTATCATTTGAATAAAAAAGAAACTGATGTCTTTGCAAAGTTCGGCTAAACCCAATCGAGATACAAGGTAATAAATGATGTTGAGTAGCAATAAACCGGTGATTATCCAAGGCTCTCGTGCAGCAAAGGCAGCAGCGCTCATCAAAATCCACAAGGTCAGCTTCAATTTGGTATCAAGCCGATGAACAGGAGAATCCACTGTCCGGAATTGATAGGCATAACCGCCCAATCGATTTAGCCCTGTAAAGCTAAAATGTTTCAACCCGTCCTCCCTGTAAGTTCAATACGCGATCGGCCCAATGAGGTTCTGGAAGAAGGTCATGAGAAGCAATAAGGATTGTTGTTCCATATCGTTGTCTCAGTTCAGATAGAATATGCAATATCCGATGCCTTTGTGCAAAATCCAGTCCAGCAAAAGGTTCATCGAGCAGCAACACCTCTGGTTTGGGTGCAATGACTGATGCCAATGCGACCCTATGCTGTTCACCAAAGCTCAGGGTCAGAGGAGGCCGGCCAGAGAGATCGATGACATCACAAAGAGTAAGCGTTTCCACAACACGTCTGTGGATCTCCTCTTTCGATATGCACATCCTCTTTAAAGAAAATGCAACCTCTTCATAAACAGTATCCTCAAAAATCTGGCGTTGTGGGTTCTGAAACAAAAACCCCACCTTTCCTAAAAGGCGGTCTGGCCGAGGTGATTCGATTCCAATTACCTGTATACTCCCAGAATCGGGAGGCATAAGGCCTGCTATACACTTCATGAGCGTTGATTTTCCTGCACCATTTTGACCAAAGAGGTGGACGAGTTCACCCCTATGGATTCTCATATTGACTCCGTTGAAGACATTAAGCCCATTTGTGCCAGATAGGCAAAGGTTTTCTACAGTAATGGCTAAAGGTCTATGGACTTCCGGGGTGGTTTTACTATCCACCCTTTTAGACAATACTGATGTTTTCACATCATGAGCCTCACCAAGGATATAACCGCTCTTCATGAAAACAAACCGGTCTGCAATGGAGCGAAAAGGATCCAGATTGTGGTCAGTAATAAGCAATGCGTGCCCCCTCTCCTTGAGCCTCTTGAGGATCTCCATTAATTTTTGTTTTCCGTCAGTATCCAATTGGCTGGTTGGTTCATCCAGGAGCAATAAGCCAGGCTCCATGGAAATTACTGAGGCAATGGTCAGTCGATGCTTTTCTCCTGCGGAAAGCTGCTCGACATTCCGTTTCTCGAATCCAGTTAGCCCTACGTTACATAAAGAACCCTGCACCCTTTCCTTGGAAAGAAGGCCGAGATTCTCTGGTCCAAAAGCTACCTCGTCCTCAACTGTAGTACACAGGATCTGTGATTCAGCGTTCTGAAAAACCATTCCCACATCCAGATTCCATCCATTCTTTCTTAAGCGAATTGCGCCACTGGCATGCCCTGCCTTCAAAAGCCCTTGAATAGCCATAAGGAGCGTTGTCTTTCCACAACCGGAAGGACCTGTCACGCAGACACATTCTCCCTCATTGATACTGAAAGACGCATTACAAAGTGAAGGCACCGGTGTATCCAAATAGGTGTAAGAATAGTCTATCATCTGCAGCGCAGGGCTCATCCTTTTCAAAGTCCCTTCATCTTTTTAAAGACTAACTGTTACCCCTCCATAAATAAATCGACCAGGCTGGGGATAACCGTAACCCTGTTCATAATCCTGGTCAAACAGATTGTCAACGCCAACGTACAGATTGACTCTGTTTTTGAGTAATGCCTGGTCGAGTTTTAGATTGACCAGTGCATAGTCATTTAAACTCTTCTTTAATAGAGGAGTTTTCTTGGAATAAAAAACCTGATCAGCCACATATATGATATTCATATATGCTGAGAATCCAAAATTGAAATAATACTTACTCTCAAAGGTAAGCTTATGCTTAGGCCTGTTTTGAAGCTCATCTTTTTCAGTATTCGGAGACCTATCTTCTGTATCAAGATACGTGTAACCAGCACCTAAAAAGAGAGTCTTGAGGAACCGAGTTTCTCCTGTTAACTCAAACCCTTGGAAACGGTATTTATCATTGTTCTGGAAGGTATCGGTAGCTTCATCCTTTTCAATATAATCTTTTACATCAATAAGAAAACCTATCAGGGCAACTTTGCTGTTCCCTGGCAGTTTCTGCTCAATGGCCAATTCATAATTGTTGGATTTTTCGGTTGTCAAATCGGGATTCCCTGTCCCTTCCTCATAAATCTGCCGGATGGCTGGAAATCTTATTTGCCTGGCAAAAGAGCCTCTGATCCGGGTATCTTTTAATATGTCGTAATAGGCTCCAACCATAAAACTTCCTGCATCATCGTTTTTTCCATCTTCCATCTCTAACCAGTTATGACTGTATCCTACGACCGTGCCTGCATTCTTTACGGGATGGACTTCATATTCAAGAGCTGCTGAATAGATGTTAAGATCCCTATCATACTTGAAGTAACTGAAGGCATATTGAGGTGGACGAGTGCGAGGTATCCTGACGTCTTTTATCATACCATCCGTAAAGAACTCTTCCCTACGACCATTCAGACCTATGGTGAACAGCCCTGCCGATTTCAGATCGCATGTTGCCTGTACGGCTCCACCCCTGATCTTTGTTTTGTTATCCTGGTGTAAGGAACCCTTGACGTATGGGTCATCTATGGAATTGTAGTTGTTGTTATCATATTGGTTATCTTCTTCCCTCATTTGATTGAAGAAAACCCATGTTCTCAAACTTAAAGGTCCAGGCACGTCGTAACTGAGTGAAAGATGACCAGCATAACCTTCAAAATTATCAATTCTTTCGAACTTTGGCTTATCGGCAAAGGGGTCTTCAGGATCATTGATGGTGCTTGGAGGAATACCGAACTCTCCGTTTACATAATTAAAGACCGCACCGATAAGCAACTTGTCATTAGGAGCAAAATTTACATTAGCAAAAAAGTTGTTTCTCCTTTTATCACTATTGTCACGCTTGTCACCGTCTTCTACAGGCGTGGGTTTAAAATCATCAGAGAGGCGAAATCTATTCATGTCATACATACTTCCACTGAGGAAGAAGTCTACCTTTTCCTGGCCCCCTGAAAGATTAAATCTCCCAAGATAACTATCACCCTCTTCAGCCTCTCCTGAAGCCATTGCATGAAAACCTTCTTTCCCCCTTTTTGTAATGACATTGATTATGCCTCCAAGTCCACCATCACCATAGAGAACTGAGTGGTTACCATAGGCTACTTTGGTTTTTGCAATGTTTTCAGTTGGTATCAAAGAAGGGTCGAATTGGCCGTCAAAGGTTGAGTTAAAGGGGATACCATCAAGAAGGAGAATAACGTGTCTTGAACGAAACCCACGGAGATCTACCCGTGGTACGCCTTCAGCACTGGTCCTGATATTCATCCCTGGCAATAACTGCAATGATTCATCCAGGGTCCTGGCATCCTTGTTTTGAATGTCTTCAGAAGTAACTTCTCGAACGGTTCCAACGGATTCAACAATCTCCTTATCTGCACTCACCACAACTTCACCAAGTGTGTAGGCACCTGTGTTTTCTTGCATCTCTGAATAAACCAGATCAGGAATAGCTATCCATAACAATAATGCCCACACTCCTGAAACTAGCAAGATATTCCTCATAATTATTACCTCCCGCATAGATTTAATGACATACATACCCCATGAATAGGACCGAACTTATGTATAATTAATAGTCAACTTTTAGACTTTTTGAAGTCAAACTCATTTTATTCATTAAATGCATGAAATAATTTCATAGATGATGTTCATTGACACTAATTCACTGACTACTTACAATAATTCCTATGGAAGACCATAGGTTGAAGGCATTTTGTCTTGTTGTTGAAATGAAGAGCTTCTCAAGGGCAGCAGAGGCAAAGTTCATGACACAGTCTGCAATGAGCCACCTTATAAAAAATCTTGAAGACGAACTTGGCGTGAAGCTGTTGAACAGACAGGGTAAGACAGTGACCCCAACACCAGCGGGAAGACTTTTTTATGAATATGCAATACAGATACTCGAACTCTATAAAAAAATGGAAAACGATGTTTATGGACTTGTTCACAAAGTAAAAGGTCCCCTCCCTATTGGTGCAAGCCCAACAGCGGCAATATATCTGCTTCCCCAGGTCTTTTATAGCTTTTCCAAAAATTATCCTGAAGTCCAGATAGAAGTCTCTGTCTCAAATACCGAATCTATCATCAATCGCCTCTATGAAGGAATGATTGATATAGGCATCATAGAGGGAAATCCACAAAAGACAACGATCCATCTTGAGGAAATTGCTGAGGATGAAATGGTAATTATTGCATCTGATGAAAATCCCCTGTCAAAGAAAAAACCTCTGACATCCCATGATCTTATGTCCCAACCATTCATAATGCCTGAACCGGGTTCAGGCACAAGGGAATTAGTAGACAACTTCTTACGTGCCTTAGGAATAGAACCAGGGAATATAAAGGTATTAATGACACTCGGCAATCCTGAATTGATCGTTCGTATGGTGCAGTCGGGAATGGGTATATCCTTTGTCTCAAAATGGTCGGTTTTCAGTGCAATAAAGGATGGTTCAATAAAGCTTTTACCAATAACAGGTAAAAGGCTTAAGAGGAAATTTTATCTCATTAGTCTTCATGAAGCACCTTCAACCATAGCTGCCAGGACATTCAAGGAATTCCTGAAGGAATATAAATTTTTCATGCCGTTTTAGGGGCAGTAATCATTTCCCAGGGCTAAAGTGCTCCTGTTTTCCTCATTGCATGTATAAAACTATCAACAAGCAGGGGATTAAAGTCTTTTCCTGTTCCTCCTCTTATGAGATCTATTAATGCATGTAACTCGACGCCTTTTCTGTATGGTCTTTCAGCCCTGAGGGCATCAAAGAAATCTGCTAATGCAACAATCTGGCTTATGATGTGCTGTTTTCTTGCACGCCATTTTGTGTCTGGATAGCCACTACCATCAAACTTCAGGTGATGCTCATATGCTGCAACCACTGCAAGTCTCGGTACATCCGATAAGGAGCCGAGGTATATCGCACCGTAAATTGGATGCCTCTTCATCTCTTTCCATTCTGCCTCATTGAGCTTTGCCTGTTTGTCAATGATATCCTTCGAAACAAACAGCTTACCCATGTCATGGAGTAATCCCGCATATCCTGTTTCACGGAGGCCCTCGTCTTTCAGGCCAAGGGATTGCGTCTGGAAAAGGGTCAAAACTGCAACATTTGCAGCATGCACATAGGTGTATTCACTGTGAGATTTGATAGGGCTTACAAGGCGAAGCACATTAGCCTCCTTTTTCAGGGCTAAGAGGAAACCTAAAACCGCATCTTCCAGACCAATCACATCAAGCCTCTTTGACCTTGAAAATTCCTGATAGACATCTTTAACCTTTGAGATACTAGCACGCATGATTGCTGATGGATCTTCCTCTGCCTGTTTCACCCTTACCTCGACAGTTCCGACTACTATATGGTCACTGCTTACGGGAGGTTCAATTTTCGAAGCCATACAAAATATAAAACTCATAAGTTCTTCAGCGCTAATCGCTTTCTTGAATATAATCTTGTCGATACCTTTTGTCTTCATCCTCTTTATAAAGTTCTCCATATATGTTCCCTTCTCGAGAAGGGGCGTATCATTGAGTATCAGTTTTCCGCCGAGATGCGTTATATCAATCGAGTCACCAATAATAAGTTCACTCAGAAGCTCGATGGCTTTTTCAGAATACTCACTCACAGCCGGGTGATCCTTTGAATAGAGGGAGCACTGAGCCATTGCTGTCACCATGCAGAAGAGGAACTGAGAAAAATTTTCATTCATGTTCTCTATCTCGCTGAGAATAACTTTCTCTTAAAAGCTTCGTACTAATAGACCTGATCTCTGGATCTCTGGACGTAACACCTACCTCCAGGAGAAGCTTGATTGCATAAGCAGGGTAATTCTTGAGAGTTTTAAAGATTTCCAGCTTAAGTTCATTTCGAGCACTGCTGAAAAAAAGGCCCTTTGATTTGTAAAGCCTCTTAAGGGGCTCTATTGCTTGAGGGTCACCTATCTGTGCAAGGGCCTTAATGACCGGAATTTTAGAATATGATTCCGAGCCAAAGATGTCCTTCTTTTCGATAATCTCAATAAGATACGGCACTGCATCCTTAACTTTATAGGAGCCTGCAAGAAGCATCGCCTGTTCTTTTAGATCAGGATCTTCGCTCCTCAGAAATACTTTTAGGTATGAAAGACCTTCACGGTCACCCAGGTGTAGGAGGGTTTTTATTGCCTCTATACGTATCCTTTTGTTTTTGTCTTTAGCAAAAGGTCTTATATTCTTTACATAATCCTTCCCGCCACATTCCCTGATAAGGGCTATCATATTTGTCACATTATCCAGCCGTTTATCATGCAGCCTTTTGGCAGCTTCATGAGCGACATCGACACCCATATTGCTCAGTAAGTAAATAAGGAATTTCCTTATATTCGGATTAACCTCTTCTATAAATGCATCTAACAGCGGGCTTATGAGGTAGATTTTTAAAACTTTGGCAAGCCTCACAGCGCCTTCTGTGTCGTATTTGCCCAAGAACTTAAATGACTCTACAAGCCTGTAGATGAATTGCTCCGATCGGAAAAAATACTCAACCATGCCTGTGGCTTCGATTTTGAACCTTCCGGAAAGGGAATACGAATAAATGGTGTTGTAAATATCACAAAGCTCCCAGAATCTCCCTGTGTCCAGGAAGCCATCTACAAGCTCTGAAAGCTCTGTAACAAGCTTTAAATAATCCTCACTATTTATTGAGTCAGACTCAAGAAGTTCAAGTATTACCTCAGACAGAGCCTTATCTACTACCCTTTCTCCACTGTCCTGCTTGAGTATCTCAGTGAGTTCATTTTCTTCAGCTTCGACACCTTTAATCATCATATCAAGCTCTTTCTGATACTGCTCGCTGACAAAGGTATGAAAGTGATCTTCTTCAAGAAGCCTGATTATTCCTTTGTCTATCTCTATATCATCCACAAAGGCTTTTCCTTTGGCAGTCATATCGAGGACAAAATTTCCTTTAGCTGTGGTCTCTGAAAACTTGTCAAGAAGGTTCTTTAGGCTCACTGGTATCGTTACAGAGCTTATTTCAAAGATCCCGAGGAGTCTCTTGAGTTCTTCCTCTGTCAGTTGGGCAAGCACTCTTTCAAACTCATCTTCGGAGAAATGGTGGATCATAGCCCTGCTTAAAAACTGCGTCTTCAGTTCTGTCCTGAGATTTTCCAGGAAAACCGCAAACCTTTCAAATATCTCTCTGCTTAATACATGCTTACTTTTCTTTTTCAGATATGCTGAAATGACCTTGTCATATGCCTCTGCCGGAGCATCCTCTGGCATTTGGTTGTTTATGAGAGAGGCGATCTGTTCAGGAGGTATTTTATGGACTAAATCTTCGGCAACTTTATCTGCAAGCCTTCCTTCAAGCAAACCATAAACGTAATCCTCCAATATCTTGCTTTCCAGAACGCCGAGTCTCAGTTTTCCGTCCTTAAACTCAAAGATAGAAAGATCCAGAGGATTTAACTTTATGTGCCTGAGGTCTTTCATGTCTGCAAGCTGCACTAAGGCGCCACCTATAGGGCCTTCGCGCATGATGAGCAGTTCATGAAGCACCGTGAGATCCTTTACATCAAGACCAGAATAGAACGTTATGGCTGCTATGCCCCTACTGTAAAGGCTAAGGGCAAAGTCCTGAAAGACAGGGTTTTTCTTATCGAGGGTGTAATCATCGGTAACGAGTGTGTTTTTTGCAATGCCAAGGGTTATAGCGCTTCTTATCTTAAAGAGTTTCTTAAGATGCTCAAGGGCTCTATCGATTGATTCTTTGATAATGGGATGGTCAGGCGGATATAACTCTACATTTTTCCTCGATATGTTAAGTTCTATGACCGCCTCTGAGAGGAGTCTTATATCACTCGGAAGTTTTACCTCATCCATATTCAGAAAATTTCTTACTATTATATATGATAAAATCAGGATAACATAGAATAATTTTTTATGCATATTATTTCTGCAAGAGAATTGACAAAGTATTACGGATCTCTCAAGGCTGTAGACAACATAGATTTTGAAATCTTACAAGGTGAATGTTTCGGCTTCCTCGGGCCAAACGGCGCTGGTAAGACAACCGTAATCCGTATACTTTATTGTTTCATGCCACCAACCTCCGGCGAGGTAAGGATCTTCGGCATGAACGTTTCTAAAAAACCGAGTCAAATAAAGTTCCGAATAGGCGTCATGCCACAGGAAGACAATCTCGATCCTGACCTTTCAGTCTTTGAAAACCTTATTGTGTATGCAAGATATTTTGACATCCCCCAAAAAGACTCCTCAAAAGTTGCACATGACCTTCTTGCATTTGTAGAATTACTGGAAAAGGCCCATGTAAACATAAAAACTCTCTCAGGGGGAATGAAACGCAGGGTCCTTCTTGCACGGGCACTTATCAATAATCCAGAATTGCTCATTCTCGACGAGCCAACTACAGGCCTTGACCCGCACAGCCGGCGCTCAGTATGGGAAAAACTAAATTACCTGAAGGCAAAAAACACTACCCTTGTCATTACGACTCATTATATGGAAGAAGCTGAAAAACTATGTGACAGGGTAGCGATAATGAATTCAGGGAGAATTATAACTATTGATTCACCTTCAAGGCTCATGAGCATACACGGTGGAAATCTTGAGGATGTGTATTTGAAATTAACAGGGAAATCACTTAAAGATTAATATGATGATTGTTGAGGCTGAATATGGTATTGGAGCGGTTTCTTTTGCTAATAGTCAACCAGTCTATATTTTTGTATTTATCCACATTTGTCATTCCTGCGAAGGCAGGAATCCAGAAAGAAACTGGATTCCGCATCAAGTACGGAATGACAGAGAAAGGATGGATTCCCACTGGAGTTTACCCTCGAGAAATCAAGGGTGGGAATGACAGAAAGGTAAGCCTGTAGCAAGCTACAGGGAACTGAGTTAAGGATCATGAAGATTAAAAGGGCATTCAGGGTCTGGCAGAGACACGCAAAGGTTTATACAAAGCTTTATAAATCAAGTATAGCTTTGAATTTTGTAGAACCAATTCTCTATCTTGCAGCCTTAGGGCTTGGCCTGGGTGCTTTTGTAAAAGAAATAAACGGCGTGCCTTATATAAAATTCATAGCCCCAGGAATCATCGCATCCTCTTCCATGTTTGCTGCAACCTACGAATGCACTTACGGAACATATGTCAGAATGACCTATCAGAAGACCTTCGATGCAATACTTGCAACGCCTGTAAATATTAACGACCTTGTGACTGGCGAATTAATCTGGGGAGCTACGAAAAGTGTGATATATGGCACCATCATCATGTCAGTAATCTCTCTATTCGGCCTTGTCGATTCTCCCTGGATAGTCCTTATAATCCCTTTTCTCTTTATAGGCGGTCTGATCTTTTCTGAGATATCTGTTATCTTTGCGTCTATTGTTCCAGGGATAGAATCCTTTAACTATTTCTATACCATCTTCATGACCCCTATGTTTCTTTTCTCAGGGATCTTTTTCCCCCTTGATACCCTTCCTCCCATCATTTCGAAGATTGCCTTCTTCACCCCCCTTTATCACCTCGTGAATATCTGCAGGTCTTTCTCATCAGGATTACCATCGCAAACTTTGTCAGACATTGCCTGGATTTTTGTTGTGATAATCCTGCTTACCCCATATCCTTTCAGATTAATGCGCAGGCGGATGATTCAATAATGTATTTATCCCACTTATGACCATTAATGTCACCCTTTAGAGTGAATGGTTAAGGATATACCTTGACACCTCG
>JBGQMP010000026.1:0-9937 GCA_041500685.1 Thermodesulfovibrionia bacterium
GGCTTGCCTATAGAAAATATTCTTTTGTGAACTGGTGTCCATCATGTGTAACGGTCCTTGCAAATGAACAGGTCATAGATGAGAGATGCTGGAGGTGCGAGAGTATTGTAGTCCAGAAGGAGCTTGAGCAGTGGTTCTTAAAGATTACTGATTATGCAGAAGAACTTTTGCAAAGGTGTGATGAACTGGAGGGATGGCCTGAGAGGGTTATTGCCATGCAGAAGAACTGGATAGGCAAGAGCACCGGTGTCGAGGTTGACTTCAAGATCGACGGGATGGATGAACATATAAGAATCTTTACAACAAGGCAGGATACTCTTTTCGGAGCAACCTTCGTTTGTATCGCATTAATTCACCCTCTTACAGAAAAGCTTTTTTCAGATAAAGATGGCCTTGAAAATCTCAAGACACGGTACGGCAGGATGGATGAGAAGTCTGGACTCTTTACCGGCTTCCGTGCAATAAATCCGATGAATGGTGAGAAGATACCTATTTATGTCGCAAATTTTGTCCTCATGGAATATGGTACCGGAGCGATCATGTCTGTTCCTGCCCATGACCAGAGGGACTTTGATTTTGCTCAGAAGTACAGTTTGCCTGTTAGAGTGGTTATTGTACCCCCCACCCATCCCTCCCCCCCAAGGGGGGAGGGTGAGGGAGGGGGTGAGGGTCTTCTCTCAGCAATCACTGAAGCATACGAGGGCGAAGGTGTACTTGTTCATTCTGGTCAATTTAGCGGCCTTAAAAGTGCTATTGCAAGAGAGAGGATAGCTCAATTTATAGAAGATAAGGGTATTGGCAAGAGAGTGGTTAATTATAAGTTCCGGGACTGGGGTATATCAAGGCAGAGGTACTGGGGGACACCTATTCCAGTTATCTATTGTGAAAAATGCGGAATAGTTCCTGTACCTGAAAAGGACCTTCCTGTAATCCTACCAGAGAATGTGAAGTTTAAAGGTAAAGGTGGTTCGCCACTCCTCGAATCCGAGAAATTTATCAATACAGAGTGCCCTGTATGTGGTGGAAAGGCAAGGCGTGAGACGGACACGATGGATACCTTTGTTGACTCATCATGGTATTTTATCCGCTACTGCCTCAGAAAGGGTAACATTGATTTGGCATCAGCCCTGAGAAGTCTTGAATCAGAGGTTAGATACTGGATGCCTGTTGACCAGTACATAGGCGGTATTGAGCATGCAGTACTGCATCTCCTTTATTCGAGATTCTTCGTAAAGGTCATGCGTGACCTCGGACTTATCGATTTCAGTGAGCCTTTCAAGAACCTTCTTACTCAGGGCATGGTCATAAAAGATGGTGCTAAGATGTCCAAGTCAAAGGGTAATGTTGTTGACCCCAATCACCTTATACAGAAATATGGTGCCGATACCCTGAGATTGTTTTCCCTTTTTGCAGCACCTCCAGAAAAAGACCTTGAGTGGTCTGACAAGGGAGTTGAGGGAGCCTACAGGTTCTTAAAGAGGTTATGGGGCATTGTTTACAAAAATAGTGACAAGTTACGAGTAACGAGTTACGAGTACAAAGACAAAAACTCATCACTCATCACTCATCACTCATCACAGTTGTTGAGAAAGACCCATCAGACCATTAAAAGGGTTACAACAGACATAGAGCGTGAGTACCACTTCAATACCGCAGTAGCAGCATTGATGGAACTCGTCAACGAGATAGCTTCCTTTAAGCCCGGAACGCATGAGGACTGGGCATCTTTAAGATTTTCTGTAGAGAGAGCATTGCTTCTCCTTTCTCCCTTTGCCCCTCATGTAGCGGAGGAATTATGGGAGGCTTTAGGGAATAAATCGAGTATCTTTGAAGAGAGGTGGCCTGACTGGGATGAAGAGATTGCAAAAGAGGAGAGAATCGAACTGGTCATACAGGTTAATGGTAAACTGAGGTCAAAGCTTCTGATACCCCTTGGAATCACTGATGACGAGATAAAGGAGATGGCCCTTCAAGAATCAAAGGTAAAAGATATTGTCGGCAGGAAAACAATCAAGAAAGTTATCGTTGTAAAGGGTAAATTGGTTAATATAGTCATCGGGGGATAAATGAAAATTCAAAGTTCAAAGTTCAAAGTTAAAAGTTTTTTATTCGGCTCACTTTTCACTCTTCACTTTTCACTTTTAACTTTATTTGGTTGTGGTTACACTTTACAGGGCAGGGCAGCCTTACCTTTTGATTCTATACAGATTGAAAACATTGAGAACAAGACCCTTGAACCAAAACTCCAGGACAGGCTTTACAGGGCCCTAACGGAGGAGTTTCTTAAACATGGTGTCACTGTTCAACCCAATGCAGATTATAGACTCAGTGGGACAATAAATCTTTTTGTGTTAAATGTTTTATCTGAAAGGAGAGGCACAGCAGTACAGTATGAAGTAGTTATGAGAGGGGATTTCAGGCTGGTTGGGCCATCAGGAGATACCCAAGACTTCAGAAATATAGGCTCTCCTTTCATCGTTTCTTTTCCTGTTTTCGGCCCCCTGGAAGATGTGCTTGCCTTCAAAGAGCTCGCATCAGAAAGGGCTATACAAGACATGGCAATGGAGATTGTTGCTGCCCTTATTTACCCGTTGAGAAAAGAGGGTTCTAATGGTTCGGACTGAGTTTTCAAAAAGGGTTTATAGATGAGTTTTCAGGCATTTCTCAATGAGATAGAAAAAGGTTTGCCTTCCCTGGTTTATCTCCTCTATGCATCTGATACCTTTCTGAATAGAGAGGCTGTAAAGGCAATAAAAAGCCTTGTGCCTGAGGAGGAAAGAGAATTCAACCTCCACATCTTTGACTTCTCACGGGAGGCAGATGAGAAGACTTCCTTTGAGCAGATATTCGATGTAGCAAATACAGCTCCCTTCTTCAGAAAAAGGAGGGTTGTCGTATTTTTAGGAAACCTTCAGGGGCTTTCTAAGAAGGATCTAAAAAGATTCGATGCCTATATCTTTGATCCAGCACCTCATTCGGCCTTCTTGATATTTCATGAGGGAGCATTGAAGAAAGAGATGAAGGAACGTTTCAGGGCTTTGAAAATCATATCCCTGGATTTAAGGGAGGCAGAAATTCCATCCTGGATACGGCAAAGGGCAAAGTTGAAAGGTCTTGAGATATCTGATGATGTAGCCGACTATCTGTTGGGTCTCAAAGGGCCTGACCTTGGTCTCCTTTCAGCAGAGGTTGAAAAAATTTCTCTCCTCGGAAAGCAGAAGGTGAGCGTGGATGATATCTCAGAGATTATTGAAGGAGGAGGGTTTTACACTCCCTTTGACCTTGTTGGAGCCCTCGAGGAAAAGAATGCAGAAAAGGTATTCAGGATTTATAAAGCTTTGAGAGAAACAACAGAGAATTATAGTCTCATTGGTATTCTCAACTGGCTCTATGGCCGTAAGCTCCCTGCTCGCAGCAGACAAAAGGGGAATGAATACCTTTTAAAGGTATTCGAGAGCCTCAATACTGCTGATATTGATATAAAAAGCTCTGGGAGAAACTTTCCAATGGAGTATCTTCTCGTTAAGCTGCTTCGGCTTTAGAGAGGGCGTTTACTTTCCTGGTAAGCTTGGATATCTTTCTGGAGGCATTATTTTTGTGGATAACGCCCCTTGATGCAGCCTTGTGAAGAGCCTTTATAGCTTCTTTAAGAGCACTGCCTGCATCTTCTTTATTGCCCGAGGCTATTGCTGACTCAACCTTCTTTATCTGGGTTTTAATGGTAGTACGGACAGCCTTATTCCGAATATTCCTTTTTAAGGCCTGTCTGGTCCTCTTTAAGGCTGAAAGGTTTTTCTTGGGTTTTGGTTTAGCTGGCAAATTAGACCTCCTTGTAAATTATATTTGATACCATAAACGAACTGAGAAAATCAACTGTCTTTTTGTCTAATGTCAAGGCAAAACGAAAATGTCTGGTTTTCGGCAAAATGAAAATGTCTGGTTCTCACGCTGCAACCTCAATCAGCTTTTTCCGCTGATTTTGCCTTTTGCCAAACAACTGATAATTCGATTTCCTCCAAGGGTGATCAGCTGATGGAGTGTGTCCTTTCCTATTGCGAAGTATACGATCCGGTTTTTGCTGCTTCTCCGGTCGTGTAGTTATCTCCTTAAACTTTAAGCTCACATCGTTATGTGTTATCAGCATCGTGCCGTTCACCCTCTCTTGTACTAACACTTTCTTCGACTTTACGGCCTCCTGTATCTGATAAAGCCTACCGTTATGCGCTATCGTAGAATCATTCCTCAGGGTCCTCTCTGTCCTGATACACAGAATCTTATCGAGATTCAGATCCTTGGATATGTCTCTATGCAGATCGTTCTGCTCTTTTGGTTTCACCGCAAACCGCTTGTTATGAGAAGACAGATAACTCTTTAAAAACTTGTTCGCTTCTTCTATCGTATTTATTCCTCTTAAGGTCATCTCTTTTACCAGTCTGTCCTGAAGGGTATTAAACATCCTCTCTACTCGTCCTTTGGCCTGAGGTGAGTGTGCATGGATTAGATTTACTCCCAGTTCTCTTAATGCCCGGCCAAATTCGCTCAACGGTTCTATTCCGTTGATCTCATCCTCTATGGAAGGCTCTGCAGTGGATTTATATGTTGTGTGTTTATCAAGATAGACGCTCATGGGGATGCCATGCGCCCTGATATACCGTTTAAAACTATCCATAGCCGGGATAGTCCCTTCATATTCATAAAATCTGCACAATATCCTCCCGGTAGCATCGTCTATATAGCCCATGACAACACACTTCGGCCTCCTGCCTTTAAACCAGTCATGATGAGAGCCGTCCATTTGCACCATCTCCCCACAATGCCACTTCCGTTCTCTCCACTGCCGATGCTTCCTATGGGCTCGCCCTTTCTGCCATTGCCCCGCTTCAATCAGCCACTTCCGTACAGTCTCTTTGCAAAGCGCTATGTCATCGAACTCATAAAGCTTTTCTGCTGTGAATGTCGGCCCAAACCCTTTATACTTTTGTAGGTACATCGCGACAACCCTGTCCTTAAGCTTTTTGGGTAATCTCCTGCGTGACTCCTTACCACGGGATCGATGCTGTATCCCTTTATCCCCTTCTTCCCTTATCCGCTTTACTATCCGCCCTATCTGCCGCTCACTGAGCGTTAATATCTCAGCTGCCTCTACCTGTGTTACTTCTCCTTCCATTACTTTATGTATCACGTGTAACCGCTTTAACTCCTTCTGCTTCATTATGATAATGTCCTTTCCTGCCATCCTGCCTCCTTCTAAAAACAGGCAGTATAGCACTTCGCATTCAGGACATTTTCACTTTGCTCTAATAGGACATTATCACTTTGCTGTTACACTCGAATTTCATTTGAATTTCATTTAATATGCATCTTCAAGAGGTTCGGGGAATTTATTGACGTTATAGATATTTAATTCTCCATTTTTGCAGGCTTAAGATATGTAACCGCTGACATATTTGTTATTGATTTCAAAGATGCGACTTCGAGAAGAATTAGAACAAAGGCAGTACCGACCGAGAGTGTAGAACGGGGTAAAACATAGCCTCAGACGTGGTAAGATTGCTAAAGAGGGGTATCTATGAAGGGCAAACAAAAAAAGGAAGTGCGTATGAAAAAGTTTCCATTAAGGTGTGGTGAGTTGCGCAATCAGAAGGAACCTTGCTGTGTCGCACCTTGACTTTTGACTTTTCTGGCGAGCGAAGAAATCATGCGCCCCAGGGGGACATTCTATAATGCATTTCGACAGGCAGCTGTTCAATATCGCTTTCTGTTATAACGTTTTAGAAAAAAGAGGGATAACACAATGGCAACTTCTAAACCCCGAAAGAGAGTGCGGAAGAGCAGAAGGCTGTTAGTTGGTAAGGCAGTAGTTAGGAAGGTTGTTAGCCGGAAGTACCCAGGCTTCCTAACTAAATGGCTCCAAGATTTGGAAATGCAAAAGGGTGGGAGCGAGCAGTCTCAAAACAATCAATCAAAAATCTTTGCCAGGTCCTTTACAGGCAATGTAACAACATTTTGCCCAATGGGTAAGGTTCTATACCAGGATATACAACAAATCCCTTTTTACAGGACAGACCTTCGTATGCAACCTCTTTATCATGCTTGCATTTTGAAATATAAGTTTTCAATTTGCAAGGTAAATTTTAACTATAACTATACTGGCAGCCGTTCAATATCGCTTCCGTTACAATGCTTCAAAGAATCCTTCAAGCTGAAAAACAGATGTCGCAACACCCCAGAGAAATTCATCTTTCTTTACCATTCTTTATTAAAACATACTCTTAAAAAAAGAGGCCCTCCCCGAAGGGAGGGCTGAGGGGGGTTAGCAGAGCTCTCTATTAGAGGTGCTAAAGTGCAACCTGCAATGTTAACTGGACCCTTTTATCGCTAGATTTTTCAGACTGTTTATAATCTACTGTATCATAGTCAAGTAGGATCATATTCTTATGCTGCTTATCTATATGATAGGCAACACCCGCTATATATCTGGTGTTCTCATCATTTTCCTTGTCTTTATTTGGGTCGAAATAATCATAACGACCGATGATGCTGAATTTTTTCATAGGCTTAATCTCGGCGAAGAAGGAGTAGCCTTTTTTACCGAATTCATCATCACCCTTCTGGTTGCCTTTGCCCCAATAATACTGTCCTGTCAGGACGACATACTCATGTTCAAAGCTCACAAATCCATTATTCACTGTCCAGTCAGGGTTTGTCTCCTTATTACCTTTTCCAAATATTCCGAAGTAGGAGAATTGGAGGCCAGGGACAATATCAGGCAGAGGCCTTAATGTCAACCTTGTTTCGATAACCTTATTTTGGTTCTTTTCTTCTGCAGTGTATCCTCCGCCATTCATAACGGCAAGAGCCATACTCCCGTAACGGCCGGGGTAGGCATTGTTCAACTTATCCTGATACTCCTCACTCATCAAACCGCCAAAGAGAGAGACAAAGTTTATGCCTACGTCTGCTGAATTGAACAAACCGTTCCTCTCCATAAACATCGTATCCTGGCAGCGATACCAGTTAAGATTTTCCTCATAGTCGAGCCAGGGCATATGAACTATCCCCACTTCAACAAACGGTTCCGTCAAGAATGCAAATTCTGGAAGCTTAAACTTGCCATAGAGGTATTTAAGCCTTACCGTAAAAGATCCATCAAAACTACCATTATCTGTCATCTGGCTTACATCGGGAGTAACCCTTGCACTAAACCAGGGAGTAATTTCTTTTTCGATATTGATATAACCACGTTTTACCGTAAAGCGGCTAAACCCTTCTCCCCCTGAAGTATCGCCGGTTTCCCCATTCTGATAAGAGATGTACCACAAGTATCCAAATTTCCAACCCTTGAGAGCCTTAGCAATACTACCAAGATCCTTCATATCTTCTGGCACGGTCTCAGTAACTTTCTTTTCAATTTTTTCTTCTACCTCTTTTTCCTTTCCTGCTGTCTCCTTTTCCATTTCCTGCATTACCGTGATAGCCTCTTCCCTGGTCAGAATACCTTTTTCTACTAATTTTTTGAGAATTGGGTCTTTAATATCTTCGGTTATTGCCGTTCCTGCAAACAACAGCGTGAAGCATAGGCATAAGATAAAAACAAACGACCTACTCCTCATCAATATACCCTCCTTTTAATGAAATCATTCGTGACAAGCTATCGTCACCGGAATTACTTTACTGTTTGATTGTTACAGGAATATTAAGGAGAGATTAAATTTCGGTTAACTCGCAAGGCAGGACATGGTATTTGAGCGGTTTCTTTTGCTGATAGTCAGATAGAATATCAATAAAACTCAAGAGGCAAAAGCCTCGCAGGGCGATAGCCCGAGAATGAGCGGAAATACTATGTCCTGCCTGACTATTCTTTATGAATAATCTGGTTTAAGTAATAGGACAAAGAAGTCGTACTTTTGTCCCTTGTCCCGGTGTGCTTTCGATCTCCATCTCCCAGCCATGAGCCTTTACAAGATGTTTGACAATTGCGAGACCAAGGCCTGTGCCCCCCAGCTCCCTTGAACGAGCCTTGTCAACCCTGTAAAATCTCTCACCAAGGCGGGAGACATGCTTCTTGGGAATACCTATACCAGTATCCTCGACGCAGATTTCGATATAATCGAAATCTGCGAGTTCGGAGTGTTGAGTTTTTAGTTCGGAGACTATTTTCTCCGAACTCCGAACTCCGAACCTTGAACTTTGAACTCTTACTGCTACTCCTCCTTGCTCTGTAAACTTGATCCCGTTGTCTACAAGATTGAGGAGTATCTGGATCAAACGATTCCTGTCTGCTTTTATCTCCTGAGGGCCAGGAGATATCTCTTTCCTGAGATAAAGTCCCTTGCTCTGGGCTTTTTCCCTCAAGGTCTCGAAAACACTATCTATCACATTATCAAGACTGATGGATTCCTTTTCTATCTTTATGTCTCCAAGTTCTATCCTGGAGAGAGTAAGCAGATCACTTACAAGGGAATTCAGACGTTCACTGTGGT
This sequence comes from Thermodesulfovibrionia bacterium, assembly GCA_041500685.1. Classification (GTDB taxonomy): domain Bacteria; phylum Nitrospirota; class Thermodesulfovibrionia; order Thermodesulfovibrionales; family SM23-35; genus DASPRG01. The sequence continues at coordinate 8,484 of JBGQMP010000026.1, forward strand.
TCTTAATAGTCTCTATGAATTTATAGGCATTCTCTCTGTCATCAAGCGCTCCTTCAAGAAGTGTTTCAGCAAAACCTTTTATTGCGGTAATAGGAGTTTTTATTTCATGAGAGACGTTTGCCACAAAATCCTTTCTCACATCCTCAAGTTGCTTGAGTCTTGTGACATCATGAAATGCTAAAACAACTCCCGATAACTCCCCTTTAACTGAAAAAGGTGCTGCGGTGATCATGAGATAAACTTCTTTAGGGTAAGTTACCTCAATCTCACGGGATATTGTCCCCTTGGTCCCAACTACTTTATCTACTATCTCCATCAGTTCTGCTTTCCGCAAGGCCTCCATGACCGTCTTTCCCTCGATGCTCGACTCGATACCGAAAAAGTTCTTCATGGCAGCATTGCTTAAGAGTATTCTGCCTTTCGAATCCGTCAACATTAATCCATCAGACATATTCATGAGGATGGCCTCAATCATAGATTTCTCTTCTTCGCTCTGATTAAGTCTTCTCTTGAGCTCCTGAGACATATCACTCACATTCTTGGTAAGTTCTCCAAGTTCGTCTTTCTTTCTTGGTAAAAGTCTCTTTTTGAAATTCCCTGATGCGATTTCTTTTGAAAAAGCTGTTATCTCCTCTATAGTTCTCACAATCCTACCAGTCAGTACGAGGCCTATCAGAAAGACTATGAAGAGGGATGCAAAAGATGCAGTGAGGATTTGAATCTTTATCTTACGAACAGCAACCTCAATATCATGAAGAGGCACAGACATTCTGAGGAATCTTTTCTGTGAGTCCTTTGTGATTGCCAGGGCGAGATAGAACAAATTCTTATGAATAGTTTTACTGAACCTGATGGCACTACCAATGCCATTTGTTTCTGCTTCAATAATCTCCTGTCTATTTGAGTGATTATCCATCAGAGAGGAAGGCTCATCAGAGTCTCCTAAAACGCGGCCTGAGCTGTCAATGATTGTTATCCTTGCTCCTGTCTTATCTTCATATCTCTTACAGAAATCATCGAGGTTGTCTTGAAAAGATAACGGGATATCCTCAGCAATCAAGCGGCTCTGTACGGAAAGATTCTCCCGTAGTTCCGAGATATAGTTATCCTTGATTGCGCCTGAGAGATAATTCCCAAGGACAATAAGCAGGATAGATGCCAAAATGAAATATGAGAAGAAGACTCTTTTTAAGAGAACCCGTTTCATTACTTCCCATCAAAGAAATATCCGATACCGCGTAAGGTCTTGATATATCGGGGATGAGCAGGGTCTTCCTCGATATGGGCCCTTAACCTTCGAATATGCACATCAACTGTCCTCGGTTCAACAAAAGCCTCATCACTCCAGACTGCATCAAGAAGCTGCTCCCGATTAAATACCTTTCCTTTTCTTCCAGCAAGAAAGAGCAGAAGTTTGAACTCTGTTGCGCTCAGTTTAATGGGCTTACCTTTTA
>JBGQMP010000027.1:0-9910 GCA_041500685.1 Thermodesulfovibrionia bacterium
CCATCAAGGGAGAGGGAACTGTTTAAGATTTTCTATCGGCAACTTTTGGAGTCGATAGTCATTGACACAAGGTTAAAAGTTGAAAGTTAAAAGTGAAAAGTTATGTCATTTTAGACTCTTAACTCATAGTTCTGAACTCTTAACTTTTTTAAGGTGTCGCATAAAAATTCTTCACCAGCCTTTCCTGTCAATAGTTGCGTATGACTGTATTTAAAATTGCCCCTGATGGCTATCCTTTTATAATCACCTTCGCTCTAATAACGGTACTCGTATTAATCTTCGGAAAGACATGGATTGCTGTTTTACCGCTGATCATAATGCTTTTTATGGCCTTCTTCTTCAGGGATCCTGAAAGAACAATACCTGAAGGCAAAGGCATTTTTGTATCTCCTGCAGATGGAAAGGTGATACTGATAAAAGATGTATACGAGAAGGATTATCTAAAGGCTAATTCAAAAGAGATAAGCATATTTATGTCCATCTTTGACGTACATGTTAACCGTGCTCCATGCGACGGTAACGTGAGCGTAAAAAAACACTCACCAGGAAAGTTTCTGGTAGCACATAAGGATACAGCATCAATGGAGAATGAAAACTCTGTTATGGTCCTCGACGGAAAGGATGGAAAGATTCTCGTGAGGCAGGTTGCTGGCCTTCTCGCAAGAAGAATTGTCTGCAGGGTAAAAGTTGGCGATGTGCTGAGACACGGAGAGAGGTACGGAATGATAAAGTTTGGTTCAAGGCTCGATGTCTATCTCCCAAAGGATACAGAGATTAAGGTTAAATTAGGTGATAAAGTAAAGGCAGGAGAGACAGTAATTGGTATCCTCAGACAGAGATAAGTATCAAAAATATCCGAGATTGTGAAAAACTAATCAATCACTCCATCATGTCATACCGAACCTTAAACGGGCCATGCTGAATTTATTTCAGCATCTCTTTAGGGCAGGACTGTTTTAGTATCCAATTAGGTTAGGTTATGAGACCCTGAAACCAGTTCAGGGTGACAAACAACAATTTCTTTTAAACTTTATTTAATTCTTTGCCTGTAAGGATTTCCAGAATTTCTTTATATCGTGCAACTGTTTTCTCTACAATCTCATCGGGCAGCACAGGGCCAGGATATGTTTGGTTCCAGTCGAGAGTAAGGAGATAGTCTCTCACAATCTGCTTATCAAAGCTGTCCTGACCTCTTCCAGGACTGTAATCCTTCATTGACCAGAAACGTGAAGAGTCAGGTGTCAATAGCTCATCAATCAATATAAGCTCACCATTATGCAATCCGAATTCAAACTTTGTATCGGCTATGATAATACCTTTTTTTTCTGCTATCTCCCTTGCCTTTGAATAAATTCTGATACTCACATCTTTTAATCTTTCTGCCACATCCTGTCCTACTAAACCCATTACCTCATCAAAGGAGATATTGATATCATGTCCCACTTCTGCCTTTGTACTCGGAGTAAATATCGGTTCATCAAGTCTTGACGATTCAACAAGCCCTTCCGGAAGCCTGATACCACAGACGGTCCCTCCGTTTCTATATTCCTTCCATCCTGAGCCAGAAAGGTATCCCCTCACAACGCATTCCACAGGCACCGGTCTTGCTTTTTTTACAAGCATGCTTCTCCTGTCGAGGACATCAGCATACTTATGCAATCTCTCCGGGAAATCTTCAACTTGTGTAGCTACAACATGATTTTGAATAATATCCTTCATCTGTTCAAACCAGTAAATGGATATCCGGGTAAGCACTCTGCCTTTTTCAGGAATGCCATTAGGAAGGACAACATCAAACGCTGAAATGCGGTCAGTAGCAACAAGAAGCAAGTATTCTCCAATGTCATAGATATCTCTCACTTTTCCGCGACCGAGGAGGGGAATATCGGAAAACTCTGTCTTCAGGATTACCTTATTCATCAAAAAAATTAGGATTTTTTACTCGTCCTAGCAAAAAAGGATGTAAGTTTCTTCACGACATTATCGTTCTGACAGTTAGGACAGTTGATCTTCGGCTTTGCTTCATATTCTTTGATCGAAAGGAAAACGGTAAATTCTCTTTTGCAGTCATTGCATTGATACTCATATGCTGGCGTAATGACCTCCACCCTCGAGTTTCCTGAGTTTATAGGGTTTATAGAGTTTCTCGGGTTTATTAAGAGTTTATAACACAAGAAACCGTTTAAACTCAAGAAACGATTAACTTAGTATTCCCTTGAAATCCTTTTCCGGTACCGGGCCATAAACCGTAAGAGAGCAACTCTCTTTTTTAATCAGCTTTTCGGCAAGGTCTTTGATGCGGTCCAGCGTGATTGAATCGACTTCTTTCATAATCTCCTTAGGAGAGAAATATCTGCCATAATATATTTCCTGGCGTGCAATATTGGTCATGCGGCTGCTTGTTGATTCAAGCCCAAGGATGATGTTACCCTTAAGTTGGTTTTTTGCACGCTGCAATTCAACCTCGTTGACTGTATCTTTCAAACCATGCATCTCTTGAAGAATCAGTTCTACGACCTCACCTACCCTTTTCCTGCTGACACCTGCGTAAACACCCCATATACCGGTATCAAAATAAGATGCGATAAAGGAGTAAATTGAATATGCGAGCCCCCTTTTTTCCCTTATTTCTTGAAAAAGCCGCGAGCTCACACCTGCTCCAAAAATGGTATTCAGTACAAAAATACTGTAACGTTCTTCGCTCGTCTGAGGAATACCCTCGACTCCGAGGCATATATGTGCCTCGGAAAGTTCTTTATGGAACACTTCAACCTTGTTTTTGAATTGAGGCGGCGGACCTTTCTCAGGCTCGGAGCCCCTTCTCAAACTGCCAAGACTTTTATTGAGCATACCTATGAGTAATTCAGGTTCAAAATTTCCAGCACATGATATAACCACATCCTTTGTACCGTAATACTTTTTTATATGAGAGACGAGATCTTCCCGTGTGAAGGATTTTACCGTCTCTCTCCTTCCGAGAACAGGCCGCCCAAGACCTGTATCGCCCCAGATTGTCTGATTAAATAAATCATGGATATAGTCATCAGGTGTGTCTTCAACCATTTTTATCTCTTCTTTTATTATTCTTTTTTCTTTCTCGATATCTTCTTCTGGAAACGTTGAGTGGAGGAAGATATCTGAAAGTAATTCGATGCCCTTTTCAATGTACTCATCGAGGATCTTCACATAGAATGTTGTGTTCTCTTTTGATGTGAATGCATTAAGCTCTCCTCCGAGGGAATCAATTTCAACAGCGATATCTTTCGCCGTTCGTTTAGCGGTGCCTTTAAAAAACATGTGCTCAAGAAAATGGGATATTCCGTTTTTATCAGGCTTCTCGTTTCTCGATCCCACTTTGACCCAGATGCCAAGAGCCACAGAACGCATATTCTTCAATGGTTCCATGACCACAGGTATCCCGTTCAATAGGTGTTCTTTTATAAACATGGCTGGTTTTAAAGAATAATTTTTATAGACTGAGAACTAAGAGAGAGTTTCTCCTGTCCTTTTTACTGGCTCTTTCTCCCTCAATGCCTCTTTCCTGGATAGGCGTATCCTCCCAAGCTTATCGATCTCAATAACCTTTACAAGAACTTCGTCTCCTTCATTTATCTCGTCTGTCACCTTTGCTACTCTCTTATCTGATATCTGCGATATATGGAGTAGACCCTCTGTTCCGGGGAGGACCTCGACAAATGCCCCAAAATCAACAATCCTTTTTACCTTGCCGAGATATATTTTACCGAGTTCAGCTTCAGCAGTAATACTGGTTATTATATCCATAGCCTTTTTGGCAGATTCTCCATCCGGGGAGGCTATATTGATAAGGCCACTGTCGTTTATATCTATCTTCACGCCTGTTTGTTCAACAATACCACGGATAACCTTTCCACCCGTACCTATAACATCGCGGATCTTGTCTTGCTTAATCTGCATTGTGTAAATCCTCGGTGCATAGGGTGCTAGATTTTCTCGCGGGGTAGCTATCGCCTCTCTCATCTGAGAAAGTATATTAAGTCTCCCCTGCCGAGCCTGCTCGAGAGCCCTCTCCATGACCTCATGGGATATACCACTTATTTTAGTATCCAGCTGGAATGCCGTAATACCTTTCTCTGTTCCTGTCATTTTGAAATCCATATCTCCAAGGTGATCTTCAAGACCCAGTATATCAGTAAGAATGACAACTCTGTCATCTTCTTTTATAAGACCCATTGCTATACCTGCAACATGAGTCTTAATTGGTACTCCTGCATCCATCAATGCAAGGGAGCCACCGCATACCGTTGCCATAGATGACGATCCGTTTGACTCTAATATGTCCGAGACTACCCTGATTGTATAAGGGAATTCTGCCTTCGTTGGAATAACAGCTTTGAGAGCCCTTTCTGCAAGCATGCCGTGACCAATTTCACGCCTGCCTGGTGATCTTAACGGCTTTACCTCACCGACACTGAAAGGTGGAAAATTATAGTGCAGCATAAATGTCTTTGAAAATTCACCTTCAAGGGAATCAATCCTCTGTTCATCCTCTGAGGTACCGAGGGTTACAACGGCAAGACATTGTGTCTCTCCTCTCACAAAAAGCGCTGACCCATGAGTCCTTGGTAGAATGCCTACCTCACAGCTTATACTCCGTATCTCTTCAGGCCGCCTTCCATCTACCCTGATGTTTTCATTGAGGATTATGCCCCTCACAAGTTCTTTCTCTATTTCATTAAACATAGACCCTATCTCCATAGAGATATCAGTCTCTCCCGTATTTAGCTTCTCAATCGTCTCTGCGAGTATTTCGTCAAGTGCTTTCTGCCTTCTCAGTTTATCAGGGATGGTAATAGCACTTTTTATTTTTCCCATAGCGATATCTGTAACAGCTTTTTTGAGCTCCTCATTCACAACAGGAGGCGTCATCGTCCTTTTCTCTTTCGCAACGATTGCCTGTAAGTCCCTCTGTAAAACACATAACCGCTTGATTTCCTGGTGTGCCAGCCATATAGCCTCAAGGAGGTCAGACTCTGTTATTTCCTGACCTTCACCCTCTACCATTACAACAGCATCTTCAGTCCCAGCTACAATGAGGTCGAGGTCACACTCCTCAGTTTCTCTTATGTCCGGGTTTATCACAAAAGAGCCTGCAATCCTGCCGATTCTAACAGCACCAACAGGACCATTAAACGGAATATCAGAAATGGTGAAGGCAGCAGACATGCCAATGATTCCAAGTATATCAGCAATATTTTCGTCACCATATGAGAGAACATTCACAATGCCCTGGGTCTCAAAGAAATAACCCTTTGGTAAAAGCGGCCTTATAGGTCTATCGATGAGGCGTGAAGTAAGGATCTCTTTCTCTGTAGGCCTACCCTCTCTTTTAAAGAAACCGCCGGGTATCTTTCCTGCTGCATATGTTTTCTCTAGATAATCTATTGTCAGGGGGATAAAATCTAAACTCTTTTTTCCGGTCTTGTAAGATACGTCAGATACGACTGTGGCAAGGACTACAGTGTCACCGCATTGAACAATGACTGCACCGTCTGCCTGTTTTGCGATTTTGCCTGTTTCGAGCGTAAATACCTTTCCCCGAACATCAATTTTAACCTTATTCATTATTTTCTGAGTCCAAGCTGTTCAAGCAGTTTTTCATATTGTTCCTTTTTGGTTTTCTTGAGATAATCAAGCAACTTTCTTCTCTGACTGATGAGCTTTAAAAGACCCCTCCTTGAGTGATGGTCATTCTTATGTAACTTGAAATGTTCGTTGAGGTAGTTTATTCTCTCGCTCAACAAGGCTATCTGAACCTCAGGAGAACCTGTATCCTTATCATGAAGCTTGTACGTGTTTATTATCGTCTGTTTCCGTTCCCTTTCAAAAGTCATTTGTTCACCACCTTTAAATAAGTATTTAAAATAACACATTATTCAATAATATGTAAACCCCGTTAGAAAAAGTCACACTTCTTCTAACGGGGTAAACCCTTCCTCCCACCCTTACACTGTTGACTTGGATAAATCTTTTTTCATCTTCTCCTTTAAAGCTGCCTGTGCTGCTGCAAGTTTTGCTATGGGAATCCTGTATGGTGAGCAGCTCACATAATTGAGGCCGATCCTGTGGCAGAACTCCACCGACTTCGGTTCACCTCCGTGTTCTCCGCATATCCCAATCTTGAGTTTCTTCTTGGTCTTTCTTCCTTTCTCTACTCCGATCTTCATAAGGGTACCGACGCCCTCTTGATCAAGAGTTATGAAAGGATCGTCATCAAGAATTCCCTTCTCAACATAGTATGGTAAAAATCTTCCTCCATCGTCCCTTGAAAGTCCAAATGTGGTCTGTGTAAGGTCATTGGTACCAAAGGAGAAAAAGTCTGCCTGGGTTGCTATCTCATCTGCTGTTATGGTAGCTCGCGCAACCTCTATCATAGTCCCAACTGTATAGGGAACCCTGATATTGTATTTTTTCTGAACCTCGTCAGCCACCTTTATGACCATCTCTCTCATCATCTTCAGCTCATTTACATGGGCGACGAGGGGAATCATTATCTCAGGGATAACCTTCACTTTCTGTTTTGTAAGCTCACATGCAGCCTCCATGATTGCCTGAACCTGCATTTCGTATATCTCAGGGTATGTTATGCCAAGCCTGCATCCCCTGTGGCCGAGCATAGGATTAAACTCGCGTAATGCACTGTTTCTTGCCTTCAGTTTTTCAAAAGGAACACCCATCTCTTCAGAAAGCAATTTAAGCTCTTCATCAGTCTGGGGAAGAAACTCATGGAGAGGTGGGTCAAGGAGCCTTATAGTCACAGGCAGCCCTTGCATCTCAGTAAATATTCCGATAAAGTCTCCCTTTTGCATCGGAAGTATCTTTTCCAGAGCTTTTTTCCTTCCTGGTATGTCATCAGCCAGTATCATTTCACGGACTGCCTTTATCCTCTCAGGATCGAAAAACATGTGCTCTGTACGGCAAAGGCCAATACCTTCTGCCCCAAACCCTCTCGCAACACGAGCATCCTTTGGAGTGTCAGCATTTGCCCATACCCCAATCTTTCTATATTCATCTACCCATTTCATAATGGTAGCAAAATCACCTGTAAGCTCAGGCGTTGTTAGTACTACCTGACCGAGGATTACTTCTCCTGTGGTACCATTCAGGGTAATATAGTCACCTTCCTTTACGACATGCGTGTCTACGATAAAATACTTGCCCCCCTCCTTTATATTGATAGCACCACAACCAGCAACACAGCATCTACCCATACCCCTTGCTACAACAGCCGCATGAGAAGTCATGCCACCTCTAGCGGTAAGAATGCCCTGAGCAGCATGCATTCCCCCAATATCTTCAGGTGAAGTTTCATGCCTCACTAAGATCACCTTCTCACCCTTGGCAGCCCATTGCTCAGCATCTTCTGCAGTGAATACGACCTTTCCAACAGCAGCACCTGGTGAGGCAGGAAGTCCTTTCGCTACGACAGTAACTTGTGCCTTAGTATCTATAGTTGGATGAAGGAGCTGGTCAAGCTGACCAGGGTCAATCCTCATGATAGCAGTCTTTTTATCGATAAGCTTTTCCTTAACCATATCAATGGCAATCTTAAGGGCTGATGCTGCAGTCCTCTTGCCGACCCTGGTCTGAAGCATGTAAAGTTTGCCTTCCTGGACAGTGAATTCTATATCAAGCATATCTTTATAATGCTTCTCGAGCTTCTTATAAATCCCATCAAGCTCTTTATATGCATCAGGTAACCTCTTTCCCAACTCCTCTATGCGAAGAGGTGTCCTGATTCCTGCTACTACATCCTCACCCTGCGCATTTATGAGACATTCAGCAAAAAATCTCTTCTCACCTGTAGATGGGTCTCTGGTAAAACCAACACCAGTACCTGAATTGTCACCCATATTTCCAAAGACCATTGCCTGGACATTGCAGGCAGTACCAAGATCATCAGGAATACCATGGAGCTTTCTATATTTGACAGCCCTGTCACCAAACCAGGAGCCGAAAACAGCATTAATGGCAAGCTTGAGCTGTTCATGAGGGTTTTCAGGAAAATAAGTTCCTGTTTCAGATTTATATATAGCCTTGAACTCCTTCACAAGTTCCTTGAGACCATCCGCCGTAAGATCCGTATCCAGTTGAACACCCTTCTTCTCTTTCATCTTCTCCAGTGCCCTTTCGAAATGTTGCCTCTCTATCCCCATAACAATGCTTCCAAACATGGTTATAAATCTTCTGTATGCATCATAGACAAATCTTTCATTCCCTGTCTTCTTAATGAGGGCTTGCATTGTAGTTTCATTAAGGCCAAGGTTAAGAACTGTATCCATCATACCTGGCATGGAAAATTTAGCACCAGAACGGACAGAAACAAGGAGAGGATTAGTCGCATCACCTAACTTCATGTCCATAGCCTTTTCCACCTTCTTAAGGTTCTCCAGAACCTTTTCCCACATGCCCGGAGGATATTTCTTCTTGTTTTTGAAGTATTCATTACAAGCCTCAGTAGTTATGGTAAACCCAGCAGGTACAGGAATCTTCAGGTTAGTCATCTCTGCTATACCTGCACCCTTTCCACCAAGAAGGTCCTTCATATCCCCTCTTCCTTCAGCCTTTCCACTACCAAAGAAGTAAACATATTTCTTTCCTCTCTTCCTTGCTGCCTTCTTTGCCATTGGGGTGTCCTCCTGATAGGTCTTTTAAGTTAAAGATAATAACTTAAAAATGCCAGTGAATTCAAACCTGTCCTATTTACTCCACACATGTGTCATTGCGAGGTCTCCGCCTTAGGCAGACGACCGAAGCAATCTCTCGTTTCCCTTGCCTGTTAGTAATAACCCTCATAGAGTAACATTAATTAGGGTTTTTTCCCAGGTACATTATATCCACTTTATATTGGGATCTTTCTTTTGTGGTGATTCGGGAAACTTTTGAGGATATCCAATAATGATAGGACCGTATATCTTTTCGTCCTCAGACAATTTAAGTTCTTTTTTTATCTCCTCATTATCCGTTACGAGAGATCCGAGATGAACCCAACAACTGCCGATTCCTAAGGAATAAGCGGCTAACATAATATTTTCACAGGCTAAAGGACATGACAGGTCTGCAAATTTGCCAGAACCAATAACAAAGATGATTACGGGAGCTGAATAATAAATTGGATCTCCAAGCTCATCATATCGTTTCATAATTGCCTGATGTCTTTCAGGATTAACAGCCCTGAAGGGTTCAAGCCACTTTTTGCTATTAGGAATAGCAGCTTTTACGAGTTTATTGTGGAACCCGCTGTCTTGTACAACAACAAAACGCCAGGGTTGACTGTTCATGGCAGAAGGTGCCTGATTGCCTGCCTTAATAATCTTTTGAATTATCTCCTTAGGCACTGGTCTTGATTCATAACTCCTAACTGATCTCCTTTCTGCGATAGCCTTTAATACCTCGTTCATCCTCTCCTCCTTTCAAAAATATTTCCTAAGATACTTCAATATCTTTTGTTATTCTATCACGAGAAAGATATGGTAAAGTAACATATTAAAGAGATATATATAACCTTTTAACATGTCTAAAAAAATAATAGCCGTCATAGGTGCTGGCAGTGCGGACGAGCAACTCCTCAAGACTGCTGAAGAGGTAGGAAGACTTATTGCCAGAAGAGATGCCATCTTAATATGCGGAGGCCTCGGTGGAGTAATGGAAGCTGCCTCAAAAGGTGCCAGATCTGAGGGAGGAGTCACTGTTGGAATACTCCCCCAGAACCATAAGAATGAAGCCAACCCTTATATCGATGTACCTGTTGCCACGGGATTTGGTGAAGGAAGAAATGTGATCATAGTACGTTCAGCTGATGCCATAATTGCGGTTGGTGGTGAATATGGAACCCTTTCTGAGATAGCCTTTGGGCTAAGAATGGGTAAGC
>JBGQMP010000028.1:0-9866 GCA_041500685.1 Thermodesulfovibrionia bacterium
ATTCTCAAGTTCCCTCACATTACCTTTCCAGTGATAGTTCATAAGGATATCAAGAGCATATTTTGAAATACTCTTTTGAGAGGTCTTTAACTCAAGGCAATACCTATTGATGAAACATTCGACAAGTAAGGGGATGTCTTCTTTTCTTTCTCTCAATGGGGGTATCTTAATAGGAAATACATTCAGCCTGTAATAAAGGTCTTCTCTGAAACTTTTATCCTCAACTGCCTTTTCGAGATCTTTATTACTCGCTGCAACAATCCTTACATCGACCTTAATAGTTTTTATGCCCCCTACCCTCTCTATTTCACTTTCTTCAATCGCCCTCAGAAGCTTTGACTGGAGTATAATATCCATGTCACCAACTTCATCAAGGAATATCGTTCCTCCGTCGGCAAGCTCAAATTTACCGAGCTTCTTTGCATCAGCTCCTGTAAAGGAACCTTTTTCATGACCGAAAAGTTCAGACTCGAGAAGGTCTTTTGGTATAGCCGCACAATTAATCGGCACGAAGGGAAAATTCCTCCTGTGACTCAGATTATGTATCGCCCTTGCAAAGAGTTCTTTTCCTGTTCCACTTTCGCCAAGGAGAAGGACCGTTGTCTTCGTAGGTGCAACCTTCTGTACCAGCTGTGCAACATCTGTTATCTTCTCGCTCTTGCCAATAATTCTTGGAAGTCCAAGTTTTGATGCAAACTCCTCTTTTAAAAGTATATTCTCTTTGAGAACTCTCTGTGTCTCGAGTGCCCTCTTTATCAGCATGAGGAGATGGTCTATATCAAAAGGTTTTGTAATAAAGTCGAAAGCGCCCTCTTTCATTGCAGCAACGGCCGTCTCAACGGAACCATAGGCTGTCATGACGATAACAGGCATGAGCTGATTTTCTTCTTTCGATGCCTTGAGGATTTCTATACCATCCCTTTCAGGAAGTTTAAGGTCTGTCAGGACAAGGTCTATCCTGCTCTCTTTGAGATACCGTATACCCTCCATACCATCTCTGGCAGAGATGACATTATAGCCTTCGGATCCTAATGCATCCCTTAACATCTGGGCCATCGATTCCTTGTCTTCAACGATAAGAATAGTCTCCATACGTTACATCTTCGCTTCTTTAAGAGCGTCCTTACAGGCACATCTTCTCTCACTGGGTATTAAATTAAATGTATCCCTCAGAAGATCCCCCACACGTTTGGCAGCACCTCTCATCGTCTCGATAACCTCTGTTGTTGTGAGCTTCTTTTTCGCAATGCCTGCAGCATAATTTGTAACCACGGCAACACCAGCAAGACAAAGCTCCCCTTCTCTTGCTAAAGCTGCCTCGGGCATAGCTGTCATTCCTACAATATCAATTCCCGTGTTTAGAAACATTTCTATCTCTGCCCTGGTTTCTAACCTCGGTCCACTCACACATACATACGTCCCTGACTTTCTTAACTCTACTCCTGACTTTTTGCCTGCTTTTAAAATAGATTCCCTCAGCTCAAGACAATACGGCTCAGTAAAGTCTATATGTACTACTTCGTCATCATAGAATGTAGACTCCCGGCCTTTTGACATATCTATAATCTGATCTGGGACAATAATCATTCCTGGTTTTGCTTCAGGACCAATACCTCCGACGGCACTAAAGGATATAATCCTTTCTACACCGAGCTCTTTAAAACCCCAAATGTTTGCCCTATAGTTTATCTTATGCGGGGGGATATGATGTTTCAAGCCATGTCTTGGAAGAAACACGACTTCTCTGCCAGATAACTCACCAATCATGTAGGTATCTGAAGGGTCACCAAAGGGAGTTGCAATCTTTTTGTGTTTTGTGATGGTAAGGCCTGGTATATCAGAAAGGCCACTTCCCCCGACAACCCCTATCTTCGGCATAGTATACCCTTTGATAAACCCTTTCGCCTTCTTCCACCCTCAGATTATGTATAAATACATAATAGCAGATTATGAAAAATAGTAACAGCTGTGTAATCTTTTCATGGGCACTTAACAGTGCTAAAAGATTCATTGCTATCACCTTTTTCAATCGCTTCCACATCTGATATAATTCAGACATGCTCGATAAGGACCTTCTTTTAAAGACATTGAAAAAATCCCTCGCATCTGGAGGCGAATATGCAGAGGTCTTTGTGGAGCAGAAAAAGCCTGTTTCCATCCATCTTGAAGACCAAAAGATTGAAAAGGTGATCACAGGTGTCAATTTTGGTTTAGGCATACGTCTCATTTATAACGGCAGATCTGCCTATGCATGCAGCAACGACCTTTCAGAAAAATCTCTGCTAAAGGCAGCATCTGAAGTGAGCAAAGCTGCATCTGGCAAGGCTATTGATTCTGTTATAGACCTGAGGGTTAAAACTCCCTCTGTTTCTTTTGATATAAAACTCTTTCCAGGAGATATTCCCGTAGAGAAAAAGATATTCCTCGTGAGAAAAGCAGATGCTGTTGCAAGGGGCTACGACAGGAGAATAAGACAGGTCAGTGTCATATATAATGACTTTATCCAGAAGGTCCAGATTGCAACCACAGATGGAACAATTGCTGAAGATGAAAGAGTTCATACCCTTGCGGTCATTCAGGTAATCGCTGCAGATGACAGTATCATCCAGACAGGATATGAATCCATAGGTGGCTTTATTGGTTTTGAGCTTTTTGATGAAATAAATATAGAGGAGTTAAGCCTGAAGACAGCAAAAAGGGCTTTGATGATGCTTACTGCCAGGAGGGCACCGGGTGGAAGAATGCCTGTTATCATTTCATCCGAGGCAGGGGGAACTATGATACACGAGGCTATAGGCCATGGACTCGAGGCCGATTTAGCACAGCAAGGGCTATCTGTCTATTCCAGGAAGATCGGACAGCAGGTTGCATCCCCTCATATAACAGTAATAGATGACCCAACTCTTCCAAAAAAAAGAGGCTCCTTCAGATTTGATGACGAAGGTACTCCTTCACGGCAGAATGTCCTTGTAGAGAAAGGAATTCTAAAATGTTACATGTACGATAAATTAACAGCACTAAAAGATGGAGTAGACTCAACAGGCAACGGCAGGCGGCAATCATACCAGCACAGGCCTATACCAAGGATGACAAATACTTTGATTGCACCTGGAGAAACCTCTCCAGAAAAAATTGTAACCACTGTAGAGTATGGTCTCCTTGTTAAGAAAATGGGAGGAGGTCAGGTAAATACCATTACAGGTGATTTTGTTTTTGAGGTACAGGAGGGATACCTTATCAAGAAGGGCATCATAGAAGAACCTGTCAGAGGCGCAACCCTCGCAGGAAACGGCCCTGAGGTATTGAAATCCATAGACATGGTTGGTTCTGATTTAGGATTTGCCATTGGGACATGTGGTAAAGATTCTCAGGGTGTCCCTGTCTCTGATGCAATGCCAACAGTCAGGATTCCTGAGATAGTAGTCGGGGGTGAGATATGAACTGTGTCAAATACTCCTCAATCCATAGATTATAAACAACACATTTGTCTCTATCATCCCCTGGATCGAGGTCCATGGGGATCAGATCATCTTCAAAAACCCCTCTTTAAAAGCCCTTGCCAGGCAGAATTTAAAGTCTTCTGAGTTCAGAAGACCTTCTTGAAATTGCTGGCATTATATTTGCTTTATTCTCTGCCGCAAATATGCGTTTACAAAGGACTTTAAAACAAGAGGTAGTTTTTGAGGGTATCGGGCTTCATACTGGGCGGTATTCAAAGGTTCGCCTAAAGCCAGCACAGAGAGACACGGGAATAATATTTACAAGGATAGACAAGGAGATAGCAATAAAGGCATCTGTCAGCTCGGTTGCGGATACTGCCTTCTCAACTACCCTCGCATATGATGGCGTAAAAATCAAGACAGTTGAACATATCCTTGCAGCCTTGTCTGGCCTCGGTATCGATAACCTGATCATAGAAGTTAGCGGGTCTGAGATACCCATCCTTGACGGAAGCTCAATAGAACTCATCAGCCTCATCCTTGAGAGCGGAATCGCAAAACAGGGGAAGAAAAGACCTTTTCTCAGGATAATAAATCCTGTGGTCTTCACGGATGGACACGCAGAGATCGCAGCCTTTCCCTATGATGGAAGGCGAATAACATACAGAATCCATTTTAATCATCACTTCCTCGGAGAGCAGAAGTTGAGCTTAGAAATTACAGAGGAGAGCTTTATAAAAGAAATCGCCCCCGCACGAACCTTCGGTTTTCTCAAGGATGTCGAATATCTGAAGGCAAATGGTTTTGCAAAAGGTGGTTCACTTGATAACGCCATTATACTTGGCAGCGATGGTGTATTGAATTCTTCAGGCCTGAGGTTCAAAGACGAATTTGTGCGCCATAAAATGCTCGATCTCATAGGTGACCTCTCCTTGATCGGATTTCCCATTTATGGACATATTATTGCTAATAAGTCAGGCCATACGACAAACCTGAAATTCCTGAAAAAACTTATCTCTTATCAGAACTACTGGGAAATAGTCTCAGAGATACCCCAGCCCTCCCCCGCTTATGCGGAAAAATCCTTATTTTTCAGCAAGTTATAAATTTTACTTGAATTTTCCGAAAATTAAGTTTCATTATTAAAGAGAAGACCGCAAAAGGAGAGGCTGGAGAATTTCTCCCCCAGCCTTAAATCGTGTGTGCATGTGGAGCAGGATTATTTCTTCTTTGCGGTCTTCTTCTTCGCTGCTTTCTTTTTTGCTGCCATCAATTACTCACCCCCTTTCACACCCGCATTTACTATGGCAAGTCCGCCTTAGGCAGGCAAGTGCGGGTCATTCTGAGTTCACAGCCTTCCAATAAGGGTAATTCTTTTCCCTGATAAGAGTCTTTTCAGATTTGCATCACCCTTTTTCTTCTTTAACTTGTATTCGTCCTCATCAATGATTGTGCAATTAATCTTTCGGTCAAACCTTCTTTCAATATCCTTTAGTTCTTTCGTAAGGGACGATAATGCACCAATGACAAAAAGATCAACCGTATTAACATCATCACCTTCTGCATACGGACCGTAAAGAAAAGCAGCCTTTGCACCTGAAGCCCTCAAAACTGCCTTAAGTGCGCCGGGTAAACCAAGAGACTTTGTAATCAAATTCTTCAGCTCAGAAAACAGGGGAGAGTCTTTGTTCGCCCGAAAATATTTGAGGTTGGCAACCTTATCGCTCATCACGATACCCATCTTCTCGAGATTGTCAAGTTCTCTTTTTGCACTGGAAGGATTTTTTCTGAGAAGTTCTGCAATCTCTCGAATATAGAATTGTTCGTCTGGACTGTTCAGAAGGAGTGACAGGACATCTGCCCTTATTGATGATGAGAATAAACTCTTTAACATCACTCACCTAAATATTTTTATATAACATAATTTTCTATTTGTCAACAAAAAAATTATATTTAGGAACAAATAATGCATTTTAGTGAACGATGTTATTTCGCCATTTTTTAGAACAATTGTTCTTAAATCTTGAACTTCATTTTCTGATCATCTGTCTGACCTTTCTCAGATTTTTGTAATCATCAGTCTCTCTCTTCTTCGGTGTCTCGAGTATTAAAGGAATAATCCTGAAAGACAGGTGGTTAAGAAACTGTCTTAATCCCCGTACACCTATCTTTCCAAAACCAATATGCTCATGCCTGTCAATTCCTGACCCGAGGTTACCTCCAAACTCTATCCTCTTAAGAAAGTTAGGATTATCTTGAAATAACCTATCATAAAATTACCAATAGAAAGTTGTCATTGCGAGGTGAAGCCGAAGCAATCTCATTCTTACAATAGATTGCCACGCACCCTTCGGGTACTCGCAATGACAGTTAAATCAGGAACTTAATAGTCTATCGGTGTATTTCGGCATATCGGAGGCACGTGTCAAATTAGATGATTAAATGCGAGGCAGATTAAATGCGAGGCATTGACAATCTCATAATAATTATATTATTTTATGTAATTCCGTAATGAAAGTAGGTAATTGATATGAAAACGCAGTTTGCCACAAAAGGTGATGTTGAAAGAAAGTGGTATCTTGTTGACGCCAAAGATGCTATCCTTGGAAGACTTGCAACGAAGATAGCCACTTACCTTCGCGGTAAAAATAAAACAGTATTTACTCCTCATATCGATACCGGCGATTTCATTATTGTTGTAAATGCAGATAAGGTAAGGCTTACAGGCAAAAAGCTTGATCAAAAGATTTATTATCACCATTCGGGTTATCCAGGTGGCCTCAAGGCTGAATCTGCAAAAGACCGTCTGAGCAGGAAGCCTGAAGAGGTCATTAAAGATGCAGTATGGGGAATGCTTCCAAAGGGTAGACTCGGTAGAGCAATTTTAAAAAAGCTTAAGGTATACAGGGGATCTGAACACCCCCACAAGGCACAGAAACCGGAAATTTTACACCTTAAGAACAAAACATAAAGGAGTTATAGATGCCTGAAATTCAATACTACGCAACGGGAAGGAGAAAAACTTCTGTAGCACGGGTAACCATGAAACCAGGTGATGGGCAGATCATAATTAACGGAAAACCTGTTCATGTCTATTTTCCCAGAGAGACAATGACGATGATGCTACGTCAACCAATCGAACTTGCCGGCATTACAGGAAAGTACAACATTACTGCGACAGTAAGTGGTGGTGGACTCACGGGTCAGGCAGGTGCAGTAAGACATGGTATAGCACGGGCGATTGTGGATATGAACAGTGACCTTCGTCCAAGACTCAAGAAAGAAGGTTTTCTTACAAGAGATCCCCGGGAAAAAGAGAGAAAGAAATACGGTCAGAAGGGCGCACGGAAGAGATTCCAGTTCTCTAAACGTTAGTGGAGTGTATGCTAAAAGTTGCCATATGTGGTGGCAGTGGTTATACAGGGGGCGAATTACTCCGTATCCTTTCTCACCACCCATCAGTTACCATTACAGCAGTCACCTCAGAGAGATCTGCGGGAAAATCTGTCGTTGACCTCTTTCCGAATCTTCATACATATTCGAACCTCATATATGAGCCCTTAAGGACCAGGAATATCCTTGATAAGGCAGACCTGTTTTTCATGGCCCTTCCACATGGAGAGTCGCAAGAAGCTGTTGACTTCTTTTTCGGTCAGGGTAAGAAGGTTATTGATCTGTCAGCAGACTATAGGCTCAAAAATATGAAGACATACCAGCAATGGTATAAAGTGGAACATAAGTTTCAAAAAACGCTTGGGAAGGCTGTTTATGGCCTCCCCGAACTTTACAGAAAAAAGATCTCCAAGACAAAGCTCATAGCTAATCCTGGTTGCTACCCCACAGGTGCAATTCTTGGACTGTATCCTACAATGAAAAATAGACTCATCGATGTTTCTTCAATCATAATAGACTCAAAATCTGGAACGAGTGGTGCAGGAAGAAAATCTGAAATCACTTTCTCCTATTGCGAGGTGAATGAAGGGTTCAAGGCATATGCAATAGCAACTCACAGGCATACACCTGAGATAGAACAGGAACTATCTGCAATAGCAGGCAAGGATATAAAGGTCAACTTCACACCTCACCTCGCCCCCTTTGACAGAGGGATACTCACAACCATATATTCCAGGCTTACAAAAAATACTGATACGAAAAAAATCATAGAACTCTATAAAAGGACATACGCCAATGAGCCATTCATTAAGGTGCTTGAGGAAGGAAGATTTCCTGATGTAAAGAATGTACGAGGAACAAATCTTTGTGAGATCGGACTCATGGTAAACAAAAGGACGGATACGCTTATTATCGTAACTGCAATAGATAATCTTATGAAGGGTGCTTCAGGACTGGCTGTACAAAACATGAATATCATGATGGGTTTTGACGAAAAGACTGCACTTGATACAGCAGGCTTCTTCCCATAAAGCATGCTATGACCCCTAAAGGATTCCTCTTTTCTACTGTAGACGCTTCAATCAGATACCCTGATCGTAAAGACCTTGCTCTCATATATTCTGAGGTAGAGGCGAACATAGCTGGCACATTTACAACGAATCAGGTCAAGGCTGCGCCTGTACAATTAGACATGAAAAAGATACGGTCAGGAAAGGGACAGGCTATCGTAGTTAATAGCGGCAATGCCAATGCATGCACAGGCAAGAAAGGTTTACACGATGCTGCCGAGACAGCAGAATGTGTTGCTCATGGACTCAATATAAAACCTTCTTTCGTCTACGTCTGTTCAACAGGTGTAATAGGCGTACCTATGCCTATGAAGAGAGTGAGACCAAAGATTTCTGAACTGATAAATAATCTCGGCAGATCAAACATACAGGATGTTTCAGCAGCAATAATGACCACGGACACATTCCCCAAAACTGTGAATAAAAAGATAAAGATCAATAATAAAACAGGCATTATCACTGGTATCTGTAAAGGTGCTGGAATGATATCGCCGAATATGGCAACGATGCTCTGTTTTCTGATGACAGATATTGCAGTAGAAGAGAAGACACTGGACAAAACACTCAAGGATGCAGTCAAGGAATCCTTCAACAGGATCACCGTTGATGGCGACAGATCAACGAATGATACTGTGCTTATCATGGCAAATGGTATGCTCGGCAATCCTCTGATCACGGAGAAGTCTGAATCATACAACGTCTTCAAAAAGGCTCTCAATGAAGTCACTATTACCTTATCAAGATTAATTGTGAAGGATGGCGAGGGAGCTTCTAAGTTTATAGAGATTGAAGTGAAAGGTGCAAGGAGTGAGGCAGATGCTGAAAAAGCTGCCTTTTCAGTAGCAAATTCAAACCTTGTAAAGACAGCCATCTATGGAAATGATCCAAACTGGGGGCGAATCATGGCAGCACTCGGATATTCAGGCACTAAGATAAATGAGGAAAAGATCAATATCTATTTCGGGAAAGTAAAAGTTGTAAATAAAGGAATAAGTACAGGAAAAGATGAAAAGGCAGCGGAAATTTTAAAAGGAAAAGAGATCAGGATAATCATTGACCTCAATCTTGGAGGGTCCTCTGTAAAAATCCTGACCTGCGACCTGACAGAAGAATATATTAGAGAAAATAAAGCCTACAGAACCTGATTTTTCTTTAAAGCAATACTTTAAATTTCGCTCTTAACCCAGCTTATTCATAGCAAACTCTGTTCCAATAGTTGTCTGTCATCCCAGCTTGCCGGGTAACCCCCTTTCATCCCCCTTAAATTAAGGGGGAAAGAGGGGGTTATTAAAAGATGCTGGACAAGTACGCCTCAGGCGGAGATCGAAAATGATATATCCTCCAGTGCTGAAACATTTTTATGAATCTGGTTTAACTCTCTATGATTTCATATTTTCTGCTTCCCAAGCCAAGCCTTTCTGCCTCTTCTATCTGAATCCAATAAGGTTTCTCCGTGAGCTTATAGAAGATATCATCGCCCTTTGTCACTGCTTTCTCTTCTGATGCTGATTGTGGTAGTGGCTCAGCCTTCAAAAGCATATCTACACTTGCCTGTTCAACCGAGACAATATCTTCTGAGAGAAGAATACCCTGATCCTGTATGACAGGTACATCGGCTACGGGCATGCAGTCACATTCAGGCTGTATCTCTGTGAGAAAATTGATATAGATAACTTTACCTTCTTTAAAGGTGCTCAGGACAGCCTTTGCAGCCTCTGCGAGAGAACGCATAAACCTCTCGTCATCACCGGGAAGTTCGAGAGCCCCTGAGGGACAGACCCTCGTACATCTGCCACATCTCCAGCAGTCCTCCTCCTTGTAAGTAAAAAGTTCATTCTCGAACTTTATGGCTTCAAGGGGGCAGATCTCCTCACACTGGTAGCAGAGTTCACACTTCTCTTTATGCCAGACGATTCTGCCCTCCCCTATGGTATGCATTGCACCCCTTCCACACTTCCATCCA
>JBGQMP010000029.1:0-9821 GCA_041500685.1 Thermodesulfovibrionia bacterium
ATTGCTGCCCTTTGCCTTTACTCTAAATAACAACCCTAATAATTGTCGTTTGACTGTTTTGCTGTGCCTTGTAACCTGTTTAATTTTGTAGACAATAAACATGCCGAACAGTATTGGGGTGAGGGGGGATTACTTAATTTTCCATTTATGCATTTTACATTTTTTTTAGATTTATGCTAAGGTTTATAACTTGAAGAAGCTCGTAGCAAGGAGCTAAGAGCTATTAGTGTACAGGCGCTCTTAGCTCTTTGCTCATAAAGGTGGTTTGAATGAATAAAATAATCCTTGCATACTCAGGAGGTCTTGATACCTCCGTAGCGATAAAATGGCTGAAGGAGCAGTACAAC
Organism: Thermodesulfovibrionia bacterium; assembly: GCA_041500685.1. Lineage (GTDB taxonomy): Bacteria > Nitrospirota > Thermodesulfovibrionia > Thermodesulfovibrionales > SM23-35 > DASPRG01. The sequence continues at coordinate 348 of JBGQMP010000029.1, forward strand.
ACAGAAATAATTGCCTTCTATGCAGATATCGGTCAGGGAGAAAATACAGATGCTATAAGAGAAAAGGCATTGAAAACGGGTGCAGCAAGAGTTTATGTCGAGGACCTTAAAGAAGAATTTGTAAAAGGCTATATATTCCCCATGCTCAGGGCAAATGCAGTTTACGAGGGCTCATATCTGCTTGGTACATCAATTGCGAGGCCTCTTATTGCTAAAAGACAGATTGAGATAGCAGAGAAGGAAGACGCTGAGGCTGTTGCCCATGGTGCGACAGGCAAAGGTAATGACCAGGTAAGATTTGAACTAACATATTATGCATTTAAACCTATCATAAAGGTTATAGCACCATGGAGGGAATGGTCATTCAATTCAAGGCAATCCCTGATTGAATATTCCGAAAGGCATGGTATCCCTGTTACAGCAACAAAGGAAAAACCTTATAGTACCGATAGGAACCTCTTTCACATCAGTTACGAAGGAGGGATTCTGGAAGACCCCTGGCAGGAACCCCCACCCGACATGTATACCATGATCGTACCGCCTGAGAAGGCACCTGATAAGCCTCTCTCTGTTGAAATCTCTTATGAGAAGGGAGATCCTGTTGCAATCAATAATGAACTTCTGTCTCCGGCAACCCTGCTCGCGAGATTGAATCAACTTGCTGGCGCACATGGAGTTGGAAGGGTCGATATGGTAGAAAATAGGTATGTCGGAATTAAATCAAGGGGAGTTTATGAAACCCCCGGGGGAACAGTCCTTCACATTGCCCACAGAGCAGTAGAGTCAATAACCCTTGACAGGGAGATACTGCACCTCAGAGACTCACTGATAACGCGCTATTCTGAGCTTATATATTATGGATACTGGTTTTCTCCGGAGAGAAAAGCATTGCAGACCCTCATGGATGATATACAGAAAGATGTTAATGGTACAGTCAGGATCAAGATATATAAGGGAAATTGTTATGTCGTCGGAAGAAAATCTCCAAATTCTCTTTATCACCCCGGGCTTGCAACATTTGAAGCAGAAAATGTATATAATCAGAAAGATGCAGAAGGTTTTATAAAACTCAATGCCCTGCGGTTGAGGTTAAAACACCTGTTGAAATAAACGATGCAATGCATGGAGAGACGGAGAAACGGGGAAGAAGAAATATCTCAGTGTCTCCGTATCACAAGGTCTCCGAATTGAAGATTATGATGGCAGATCTCAGGTACTGGATTGCATTATCCGTGGTGCCGGATATAGGCCCTGTTTTTGCAAGGAAATTGCTTTCCCTGTTTAAGACACCTGAAGGAATCTTCGATGCAGAAATGGATGATCTCCTTTCCCTAGAAGGAATAGGGATAAACAGGGCAAAAAATATAAAAAATTTTTCTCTCTGGGAAATTGTGGATAAACAAATCAAAGTTTTGGAGAAAAATGGGATAAATGTTGTAAGCCTTCATGACTCTTCTTATCCAGAAATGCTCAGGGAGATAGAGTATGCACCTATTGTCCTTTACATGAAGGGAGACATACAGCCACAAGATAGATATGCAATCGCCATTGTCGGTTCACGCAAGCCAACACCTTACGGGACATCGGTTGCAGAAAATATTTCAGGGGAACTTGCATCTATGGGCTTTACCATTGTGAGCGGAATGGCAAGGGGTATTGATTCAATATCCCATAAGGGGTCGTTAAGAGCAGGCGGGAGAACCATAGCAGTACTTGGATCTGGACTTGATGTCCCCTATCCTTCAGAGAACAAAGGTTTGATGGATAAAATTGCAGGATCTGGTTGTGTAATAAGCGAATTTCCACCAGGGACTTCTCCTGATAGAGAAAACTTTCCACGGAGAAACAGAATAATTAGTGGCCTTTCTCTTGGAGTGCTCGTAATAGAGGCCACATCTGACAGTGGCTCCCTGATCACAACAGGGTATGCCCTTGAACAGGGTAGAGAGGTCTTCGCGGTTCCTGGTAATATAACTGCGTCCAATTCGGAAGGCACAAACGAACTCATTAAAAGAGGGGCGAGCCTCACGCGAAGAGCAGAAGATGTTGTTGAGGAACTCGCACCTGTTTTAAAGGGATTTATCCGATCAAAAGAGAAGTCGAAGATAGAAGTAACAGATGAAGAAAAGAACCTCTGTAACTTGCTCTCTGGAGAGCCAAAACATATAGATAGTATTTCTCGGGAGAGTGGATTATCAACATCAAAGGTACTCGAAATACTTCTCAGTTTAGAACTAAAAGGTGCTATAAGGCAAACAATGGGAAATAGGTTTTATCTGGTATGAAATCAACGGAGTCGAGTCACAACAGCCTTGTCATTGTTGAGTCACCTGCAAAGGCAAGGACCCTTTATAAGATACTCGGAAAGGGATTTGCCGTTAAGGCATCTATTGGTCATATAAAAGACCTTCCTAAGAAAGAGATTGGGGTCGATGAAAAGAACAACTTTAAACCTAAATATGTGGTAATCCCGGGTAAAGAAAAAATCATTAAAGAACTCAAGAAGGCATCAAAGGACGCCGATAAGATTTTTCTTGCTCCTGACCCTGACAGAGAGGGAGAAGCAATCGCATGGCATATTGCATCGGAAATCTCAGACCCTAAATCCTTAAACGGAAAGATATACAGGATCATTTTCAATGAAATAACAGAGCGGGCTGTACGAGAAGCAATAAAAAATCCTGGCAGGATAGATATGAAAAAGGTTGACGCCCAGCAGGCCAGAAGGATACTTGACAGGCTCGTCGGTTATAAACTCAGTCCTCTTCTGTGGAAAAAGGTGAGGAGGGGGCTCAGCGCAGGGAGGGTACAGTCTGTTGCGGTTAAGCTCATTGTGGACAGGGAGCGAGAGATAAAGGCATTCAAACCTGAAGAATACTGGAGCATAAATGCAGAATTCGAGGGGTCTAAACTCCCCATATTCTGGGCCAGGCTTCATAAAATACATCAGTCTACGACCCATGGGCAATCAGAAACAGGTAACAAATTTCTTATACCGAATGAGGATGCTGCAAGTGCATTAGTTGAAGACCTGAAGAATAAAGAATTTGTCTTAGGGAAGATAGAGCATAAACGAAGGAAGAGGATGCCTTACCCCCCCTTCATTACAAGCACTCTTCAACAGGAGGCTGCAAGGAAACTAAGATTTCCCGCAAAAAAAACAATGGCAATAGCTCAACAACTTTACGAAGGTATTGAACTTGCCGAAGAGGGTGCGGTAGGACTCATCACCTATATGAGAACAGATTCCTTCAGAGTTGCCTCTGAGGCACAGGAGCGGGCCAGAGAATTCGTCGGGAGGGTTTATGGCAAAGATTATGTACCTGAGAAACACCCTGTTTATAAGAGCAGGCCATCTGCACAGGAAGCACATGAGGCTATAAGGCCGACCTATCTTGAGAAAAAACCAGAGGATGCGAAACAATTTCTTTCAAAAGACCAATATGCCCTTTATGCACTGATATGGAAACGGTTCATATCAAGCCAGATGGCACCAGCACAGCTTGAGCGTACAACCTTCATTATAGAGACGGGTAATCCCCTCATCACCCCTTTTGCAAAGGGGGGTGATGAGGGATTTGCTGAGTTAAGGGCATCAGGAATGGTAATCCGTTTCGATGGTTTCATGGCCTTGTACACGGAAGGGAAGGATGAGGTAGAAGAGGAAAATGGACTGACATTGCCTGCCTTAAAAGAAGGGGAAAAATTAAAACTCCTCCATCTGCAACCGAAACAGCATTTTACACAACCACTACCACATTATACAGAAGCTACACTCATCAAGGCCCTTGAGGAAAAGGGTATTGGCAGACCAAGCACCTACGCAACGATCCTCTCTACTATCCAGGATAGGAAATATGCCCATAAGACAGATGGTAAGTTTTCTCCTACAGAGCTGGGTATTGTTGTCAATGACTTTCTCGTTGAAAGATTCCCTGAGCTCATAGATGTTGATTTTACTGCAAAAATGGAAGATAAGCTTGACCGCATTGAAGAGGGAAAAATGAAGTGGGTAAAGGTGGTAAAGGATTTTTATGGTTCCTTCAGCCATGACCTTGCAGAGGTTGAAAAAACTAAGGGTAAGATAAAACCAGAAGATATCCCTACTGATGAGATATGTGAGAAGTGTGGCCTTCCCATGGTCATAAGGTGGGGAAGACACGGGAGATTTTTGGCATGCTCTGGATTCCCTAAATGTAAAAATACAAAACCCCTTCACATAGAGAGCGGAGAGCAGAAAACACAGGGCACGGAAAATATTAGTCAGGAAACAGATGAAAAATGTGAGAAGTGTGGTTCACCTATGGTCATGAAGATAGGACGATATGGTAAATTCCTTGCCTGTTCAAAATATCCTGAATGCAAAAATACAAGACCTCTCTCAACAGGCTTAAAATGTCCTCAGGATGGAGGAGATATCGTAGAAAGGCGTTCAAAAAGAGGGAAACCTTTCTGGGGCTGCAGGAACTACCCGGCATGCCGATTCGTCTTATGGTACAAACCGATACCCGTAAAGTGCCCTCATTGCGACGCAGAGTTTCTCCTCGAGAAAAGAGACAAGACAGGAACATTTATACACTTCTGTCATGACAAGAAATGCGGATACAAAGAGGAGATAAAAGAGACGGATAACAGTCTTAACTCTTAACCCTGATGAGGCCATTTATCATAGGGATCGGTGGTGCCCATAGCAAGGTTGGAAAGACCACCATTGCCTGCCAAATCCTTAAAAGACTGAGCGGATGGGGAGCTATAAAATACACAAAGACATCATTCTATACCTCTATCGTTGACAGCCCTGAAATATTAAAACAGAAGAACAAAGACACCAACAGACTCCTTGATGCTGGGGCTCAAGATGTCCTCTGGGTCCAGTCACCACCTGAGTGCCTCAAAGAGGTTCTTCAAATAGCCGTTGATAGGCTTTCATACCTGAAGGGAATCATCATCGAAGGCAACAGCGCGATTGAGGCTTTGAAACCTGATATTGTAGTATTCGTATCGGGAAATGAAGGACTCAAGAGAGGCGCAGAAAAAATCCTCAGCATGGCAAATACCGTTATCTTCGACAAAGATCCCCCGAAAGGAACTCCCAAGACTGCTAAAACATTCCATCTCAATCATAAGGAAGAATACGTAAACTTTATAACAGGACTTGTGAATAAACGTGAAAACAAAAAAACAGCTCAAGAGTAGACACTTATCAGACTGTAGAAAAAGCATTTTTGTCACCCTGAACTCGTTTCAGGGTCTCAGTCCTGAACTTGATTCAGGATCTATTTCATTAGATGATAGATGCTGAATCAAGCCTGCCCTGAAGAGATCCCGAAACAAGTTCGGGATGACACTTTCAGGGTTCAGCATGACATATCTGACTAAATTTATCAGTTTTCAATAGCCTATTATGAAAGGTTAAAAAATATGAAAACCACTCCATCCTTTTTAGAAAAATACTTCACGAATGAGGATATGACAAAACTTCAAGAGAAGGATGCTCTGCATACGGGTCAATTTAAGGATCTCATTTTCGTGAGGCTTGCACAGGACTACAAAAATTACCCAAGGGGCACGGATTTTTTGACTGAAAATAGAGGATCTCCTATTTAACTTTTCCCGTAAAGAGACCGGATCTTTTTATTGCCCCTAAGAGATACTTCTTAAATTTCTCCGGGAATAACCATTTTATCCCTAACTTCCCTGCCCATTTTATTAAGCCTTGATCTGCCGTAATCAGTAAGGCGTCCAACTCCATTGCGAGCAAGAGGAGGTCAACATCTTCCTTGCTGTCTATTATGCCTTCCCTCAAGGCCTCTCGATATTTCCGCCTCAGGTCCTGAATAACCTCATCTGAGCTTTTCTCTTCAGCACTCCTGACAGCCTTCTCAGCTATCCTCAGCCCCTTATTTACCCTCTCTCTTATGTCCTCTATCAATTCGTATAAAAGAAAGGCAGGACATTTTAATTCATGTTTTTTGGGCGGTTTCTGATGGAGTATCACGAGTAAGTCCTCAGAGATCTTATCCTTTTCAATAAAATTCAGAAGCTCCTCAAAAATAGATGGGGGCATATAAAACTCGAGGATATGGATCTGAGCAGCCAAGAAAAGGAATGCTTCAAGAGCTTCTGTGGGTGTATCGCCAAAACTTTTTCTTACATCGGGATTTACAAAAAGGCTGGTATCTAATACAACCCTTTGGGGGTAGAAAGTCCCTTCAAACTTACGTGAAGGAACTTCTTCTGCATTAAGTTCCTTTTTGTCCTTTTTTGAAACCATTCAAGGCATCCAACATCTCAATTTATTTTCTCTTAATAAATTATCAATAAAAGGAGCGTAAAAGTAAAGCATGAAGAAGGCCTATTGGGATAATTGTTTGATAATTGTTTGATTGGATGTATATTTTCTGTTATAATTGTCAAATGCCTTTACGACTATTTTTGGTCATGTTTTTCATACTTATTCCTTCTCTCGCCTTCGCATGGGGGCCTTTAACACACGTCTATCTTGGTAGCGAAATGTATTATTTTGGTTCTCTCTTACCTGTATGGGTTTTTAATCTTTTAAAGAAATACAGGGGTGACTTCCTTTATGGAAATCTTATGGCTGATATTATCCTGGCAAAGAACCTTTTGCCTTTAGAGAAGAACTCCCATAGCTGGGAGGTAGCATTCAGTCTTTTAGAATCTTCAAAAAAATCTTCAGAAAAGGCTTTCTCTCTTGGCTATATCAGTCACCTGGCTGCAGATACTGTCGCTCACGGCATATATACCCGCAGGAAAAATATTGAGCATACCTTTATTGAACTAAGGGCAGACAGCCTCATTGACAGGAAATACTGGGTTCAAGCAAGGGGTATTGACAGGGTTATTCAGTACAGAAATGATAGATTCCTTGAGAGATCTCTTGATCGCGTTTTTTTCTCTTTTAAAACTAATAAGAGGATATTCAAGGGGATGCTTTACCTCTCGGGTCTGAATAAGGAAAAATTTGGTGATTTCATCGATAGAAACCTTTTAATCGCAGTAAAAAAAGAGGACATTATGAAGCTCCATGAAGAATCACTTGACAGAATTATTGATGTCCTCCGTAACGGAGATCACTCTGTAGTTCTTAAGAAAAACCCAATTGCAAGATAAGACTCGGGTTTATTTCTTGTAAATCTTCTTCATTACCTCAGGGAACTTGCTTTTGAACTCTGGGTATTCCCTTCCGAGAAACAGTTTTAGCCCCTTGAGTTCGAGCTTCAGATCCTCGATCTCTTTCAAGGAAGCGCTCATCTCTTCCAACTTCTCTGTGAGCGTCATGAGTGCCTTCTCGAGGAGATTAAGCCTTTCTTTTAATACTTGTTCTTCTCTCAATTTCTTTCTCCTTTTTTACTCTTAGGTTTTTCGTAAAAATGTAGCTCTTTATTCTCTTGCAGTCCTCTTATTATCTGAACTCCTACTGATGTTCCTATTCGTGTAGCACCAGCCTTGAGCATATCGAGGACTATCCCAGGAGTCTTAATACCGCCTGCAGCTTTGATGCCTGCAGCATCTCCGACGATACTCTTTATGAGTCTGATGTCCTCTACTCTCGCACTATGAGGCCCAAAGCCAGTGGATGTCTTTATAAACTCTGAACCTGCATCGAGGGCTATCTCTACAACTTTCCTCTTCTCTTTATCATTGAGGTAGCAGGTCTCGATTATCGTCTTATGGATTAGTCCTCTTGTCGCCATGATTACATCAGAGATGTCTTTTCTGACAGTTTCCCAGTCACCTGATCTCAGGGCACCCATGTTAATCACAATATCAAGCTCATCAGCACCGATGAGCGAAGCATTCATAGCCTCATAGACCTTAACCTCAGTGAGGGTCATCCCGAGTGGAAACCCTATAACTGTCGTTATCTTGACTTTACTGCCCTTAAGGAACTCCTTTGCTTTGCTTATATAACTGGGATTAACGCAAACAGAATAAAAACCGAATTGCCATGCCTCCTCGCAGAGCCTTTCTATGTCTGCATATGTGGCATCAGGACTGAGCAACGAGTGATCGATAAGACCCGCTATATCTTTCGGATTCAGCATCTGCGCCATCTTATTCGTATCCCCAGAGAGATGGCCCTTCTGCCTTGACATTTGCCACATAAGCATTTACTTCCTCTCTGTATGCCTTATGAAGGAGTTTTATAATGTTACCTACTGCATACTTCTGGTCGTCAACCTTTGAGACTGGCATGACCTCCATGGTTGAGTTCGTAATAAAGACCTCTTCTGCCGAGTAGAGATCCTCCCTTGTAAATTCATCCTCTTTCACCTTTAATCCATCTCTCAGGGCAAGATCTATGACTAACCTCCTTGTTATACCATCAAGTATCCCGCATTCAAGAGAAGGCGTGCAGAGAACACCATTTTTAAAGAAAAAAACATTGCAGACTGTGCCTTCCGTGAGCTTCCCGTATACATTCAGCATAATCACCTCGTAAGCGCCCTTTTTTTTCGCTTCGATCTTAGCGAGGATATTATTGAGAAAGTTCAAAGACTTTATTTGAGGATTGATTGCCTCTTTGAAGTTTCTTCTTGTCTCCGGGATTATAAGGTTAAGGCCCTTTTCATAGAATGACTTCGGATAGTCCTTCATCTCCTGTGTAATGATGACAATGGTAGGCTCGGGGCAGAGGTCAGGATCAAGGCCGATAAGTCCATAGCCCCTCGATATCGTCAACCTGACAAAGGCGTTTTCAAGAGAGTTTGCTATGAGGGTATCATAAATAGAGGTTTTTAGAGAGTCTGTGTCAAGGGGGACCGTAAGTCCTATCAATGATGCAGAGCGATAGAGTCTTCTGATGTGTTCGTCAAGCATGAAAGTGACCCCGTCATAGACCCTCATCGTCTCGTATATCCCATCTCCATAAAGGAAGCCATGGTCGAAGACAGAGACCACTGCTTCTTTCGCAGGGACAAGCTTTCCATTGAGATAAACTTGCATGGCTTTAATTATACCAACAATGTATCAGACTTTGGAGAGAAGTTTTACATTTTTGATAACACTAAAGTCTGGCATAAGGATTCAATCTTCAGTCATTTCAGACTGGAAAATGCCCTTAGAGTGAACCTTGCGAAATTTTTGGACAACCAGCCTTAGCGAATGGAGCGTCCCCGAAGGGGCGAATTTGCACTGTTCGAGGCCGAAGGCCGAGTTTGCAAATCCGAGCGACTGAACTTTAGACTGGTCAAAAATTACGTTCAGAGAGCGAAAGGGCATTTTTCAGAATTAACCAATACTAGCTCACTTTGAATGCTTTCTTTGAGGCCTTTATTCAGATTGACCAGAGATGCCCTTTATGAGATCTTTTTTGCCGATGATCCCGACTAATTTTCCCTCCCTTAAAACAGGTAAGAGATGTATCTTTTCCTCCGCCATTATTGTGGCAACGTCCTCAACAGGCATATCTTCATCCACAGTAACCACATTTTTTGTACATATCTCGCC
>JBGQMP010000030.1:0-9573 GCA_041500685.1 Thermodesulfovibrionia bacterium
GGATTTTTCCAATAAGTCCAATCCCCTTTTCTTCACAATAATTTTCGATGATGTAAGTGTTTTCAGGATTAATATCACATTTGTTGACGCATACCATAGCCTGAATATTAAAATGATTTGCTACTTCCAGGATCCTTTTTAAATCATGGAGGCCTGAAATGGTTGGTTCTGTTACAGCAAGAACCAGATCAACTCCGCCGATCGAGGCTATGACAGGACAACCAATGCCTGGTGGTCCGTCAATCAGGATAAAATCCCTTTTTTCTTGCTCCGCCAGTTCCTTTGCCTGCTGACGGACCACGGAAACAAGCTTTCCGGAATTCTCAGCCGCTATGCCAAGCCGTGCATGAACCATCGGACCTGCTTTTGTCGCAGAGATAAACCATTGACCGGAAAGCCTCTCCTTCATCGAAATGGCATTCTCGGGACAGATATAGGCGCAGACCCCGCAACCTTCACAGGAGACGGGATCGACCTTTAAAGCCCGAATGGCTTCGAAACGGCATTGTTGTTCACACAGTCCGCACTGAGTACATCGTCCATAGTCGATATAGGCCAGTGGGCCTCCATAGAATGGTTCCTGTTTAATAATGTCCGGTGTAAGAATTAGATGAAGGTCGGCCGCATCAACATCACAATCAGCGATTACCGGATTATCTGCAAGATGGGCGAATGCAGCGGTTAAGGTAGTCTTGCCGGTCCCACCCTTACCGCTGATTACCGTAAGCTGTTTCATCTGCAGGCCCCTAATTGCACGCCACAGGCTCTTTTGTTCTCTATAATTCTCGTTATCCCGTGAAAGAGAGAATGAAATTTTTCCTTCAAGTCCGGGCATGCCTCGACTGCCGGTATTCCCTGAGAATATGCTTCAGCAATCTCCCTGCTCCAGGGTATAGAGAGAAGCAAGGGAATATTTTCTTCCTGACAGTATTCTTTTACTCTGTCATCTCCGATTCCATCACAGTTGATAATCACACCAAAGGGAATTTTCAGTTCTCTCACCACGTCTACTGCCAATTTGAGATCGTTCAGGCCAAATGGTGTTGGTTCTGTAACCAGTAAAACAAAATCGCTCCCTTTAATGCTCTCAATCACCGGACATGAAGTGCCCGGAGGTGAATCGATGATCACATGCATATCCTTCCGGATGAGTCTCTTCATTTCTCTGATAACGGGAGTCGCCATGTGTTCCCCTATATTCAATATCCCCTGGGTAAAGGCAATGGAATTACTCGCGCCTTCTTCAATAACTCCTATATTCCTTTTCCCTTCAGCGATTGCCTTTTCAGGGCAGACCAAAATACATCCGCCGCATCCATGGCAGAGTGGAGGAAAGAGGAGGACATTTTTCTCGAACACTGCAATCGCATGATAAGCACAGATGGAGGAGCACTCTCCGCAGTGAGAGCATTTTGACTCATCGATCCAGGGCTCAAGCGTACCGACCGATATTTTCCTGTCAATCGAAGGTCTTAAAAATAAAGAAGCATTGGGTTCCTCTACATCGCAATCCAGAAACTGGCACGTTTCTAAAGACAGGGCAAGACTCACCGCCACGCTCGTCTTGCCCGTCCCACCTTTTCCACTTGCTATCGAGATAACCATAGAGTACGCTCCTTTACTTCCTCGCCATACTTGTCCCACACTTGGGGCACTTAGACTGATAACATGGGATGCCGGCCTGGTGAGCCGCTGTAGTTCCGCAGGAAGGGCAAATGCATTCTCCTCTGGGACCGGTACCTGCCCTGCCTCCCATCTTTCCCCGGCAACTGCCCTTACCTGATCCCTGTCCTGATCCCCGGCCTGATCCGGAAGACCCAGTTCCAGCTTCTCTTGGCATAGTATTCACCTCCTTGCACCGTAGTGCGTATCGACAGAAGGAGCTCCGGCATACTCGAACTCACCTTCCTTAAAGCTTGCGATTACATTCTTTACCGGGCCTTGAGCGCCTGTTATTATCTTCACTCCCCCAGCCTGAAGAGCCTGAAATGCATTCGGTCCCACATTGCCGGTTATAACTACATCTGCGCCTTTATTAACCACCAATTGAGCAGCCTGAATACCGGCGCCTCCCCCGGCGATAAAAGCAGGGTTCCCTGCAGCTTCAAAATTCATCGTTTCCGTATTGACGAACAAAAAATATTGACACCTTCCGAACCGGGGGTCAACAGATGCTTCCAGATCATTTTTTGTTGAGCTTATACAAAGCTTCATTGTTCTTTCCCTTCTTTCCTCTGCTCTAAATTTCTAATCCTTGACTCAATGAGATCAAGTTGTTGTTTAAGATTTTGAGCCTGATTTCTTAAAAGACCGATTTCGGTTTCAGGAGTTGTTGCTTGCCATCCGATTGCCTGCGGATTATATGGAAGACCGTAAGCAAGGCAGCGGGGAAGACCGCCTCTTCCACGGCCCACATATGGCCATGCAGGAGAATACCCCATGAACCCAAGACCTCTGCCAAAACCCATTCCGTAAGGCATATATCTCACCTCCTTTTTAATGCTCATGACCGCAGCTATCCTTGTGGTCATGAGCGCATGCAACTGTTCCTTTAACATTGCCGTTTAGATAGGCTTCAAGAACATCCTTCACTTTCCCCGATACTCCAGTGCAGACTTCAATCCCAAAACTGCTGAATAAATCAATAGCCCTCGGACCCATGCCGCCCGCGATCATCACATGAGTCTTCTGATCCCTGATAAATTCAGGAACCTTTCCGGGTATGTGATTACTGGCATAAGGGTTTTCGATCACAATTACGTTCTTAACCTCATCTTTTTCAACATCCACCAGAGTGTAGAAGGGACAGCGGCCAAAATGTCCGCTCATGAGTCCATCCAGGCCCTGCGCATCTTCACATGCAAAGGTTATTCTTTTCATGTATGTACCTCCTTTTCACTGAAATATTAATATTGAACCTTTATTCCTCTCTTGCAGCGGTGTCTCTTCCCCCTTCCCTGACAGATGACCATTCCCGAATTCAATTGCCCCCGAAGGAAAAGGGTCAATGCCTCACCGATATCGCCTGCTACCCAGGGGATAACCTTAATCCCGCTGTTCGTCAGGACACTGATCAGATAATTCGGAAGGCCACCGCAGATCAAGGTATCGACTCCCAGGTCCTTCAATTGGGAAACTCGTTCGTTATCGTTCCAGCCTTCACAGGAGATCTCTTTCCGCCCGACTGCTCTTTGTCCTGCAATGTCATATAAAACAAGTGCCGGAGCACAATCAAACCGTGGAGAAATCCTGTTTCCAAAAACCGGTATGGCAATCTTCATAACACCCAATTTTTCCGAGCTATTCCCCATGCTCACAGGAAGGAGTCTCGCAGGGTGTCCGACTCCCGCAGCATGTCTGGGTCTCTCCGCAACGAGTCTGAACAGAATCCGTAGAATCAGGACCCTTCATAATAAAACCGCTTCCTCCTGAAATGATTCTCCGTATATTTCCCTTGCATTCAGGACAAACATTGATCGGAAGATCATGCATTGACTGGCTTATATCGAATTGTCTTCCGCAGTCATCACAGAGATATTCATAAATCGGCATTTTATTTTCTCTCCTTCTCTTTGTTCAGGCTTAAAAGAGGGACTATGATGGATTCAAAAGCCCCCGCTGTTTCAGATTCGGAAACATATTGCAGAAAAGGTCTTCCGCTGTCGCTATGTTCGACTATTTTCGGGTCTATCGGTATCCTGCCCAAGAACGGCACTCCCATTTCCGAAGCCATTTTTTCTCCCCCGCCTGTTTTGAAAATATCGGTAGCAACACAGCAATTCGGACAGACAAAACCGCTCATATTTTCTATGACACCAATAACAGGCAACTGAACATGATTGCAGAACGATATTGATTTCCTGACATCGTTAAGTGCCACGTCCTGAGGGGTGGTAACAATAATGGCGCCATCTGCATTTTCAAGAAGTTGGGCAATAGAGATCAGTTCGTCACCGGTACCGGGCGGGCAGTCAATAATAAGGTAATCAAGTTCTCCCCATCTGACATCGGTTAAAAACTGTCTAATAAGACCGTGCTTCAGCGGCGCCCTCCATATGACCGCATCTTTCCGGTCATGGATGAGAAATCCTATGGACATGACCTTGAGATTATTACTGTATTCAACAGGCAATAATCCTTCTTCAGACTGTCTCAGCGGGATCCCTTCAAGACCGACGATCTTCGGGATGCTCGGCCCGTGGATGTCTATGTCCATGAGCCCTACCTGTTTACCTTTCAGGGAAAGTCCAACAGCAATATTCGCTGCAATAGAACTTTTGCCTACGCCGCCCTTGCCTGACATGACCATTATCTTATGGTCTATATCGCAAATGTTTTGTTCAAGCACAAGCTTCTCCTTGAGTTCTTCAATTTCATCCTTGCCAATACGTTTCTTAGACGAACAGGTGCTTCCGGCTTCTTTTCTTTCATTAACTTTATCCATCAATTCACTCCTCAATAATGAATTTATATATTTTTTCTTTAAATGTCCTGGAGGACATTGCGAGGAACGAAATGAAACAAAGCAATCTCTAAGGAAGGGGGAGTTGCTCTATTGCTTCGTTCCTCGCATTAGACTGGTTCTATAGATGCAAAAAGGATACCAACAGAAGATAAATCAAATATGTCTAACTAATTCAAACAGTTGATCGAGAGGGTGCAAAGTCCGGAGCTTAAACATATAATTGCAAAAGTGCAATTTATTGCGATAGCGGAATGCAATATTGCAATATGTCTACAATTCTTTTATGTCGAGACGTTTCATCTTTCGCCAGAGGGTGCTCGGATCTATTCCCAACTCTCTTGCTGTTTGCCTGCGATGCCCCTGATTTCTTTTCAGCGCCTCTTCAATTATTACCGCCTCCGACCGTTTAAAGTGGTTCTGCAAAGAGATATTGTCATCATCTTTAGATCTGATTACGGTTTCTCTGAATTCTCTTGGAAGATTTTCAATGGTAATCTCACCCCTCCTGCACATAACAAAGGCATGTTCCAACAGGTTCTCCAACTCCCGGATATTTCCTGGGAAATCGTAAGTCATGAAAAGGCGGATTACGTCATCAGAGACGGCTGTTATATGTTTACCCTTCTTAAGAATAAGTTTTTTTATGAGGTGGCTGACCAGCAAAGGTATGTCTTCTTTTCGATTACGGAGCGGAGGAAGTTCCAATTTTATTATATTGAGGCGATAGAAAAGATCTTCTCTGAATTTTTTTTGATTAATCATCTCCGGGAGATTCTTATTTGTGGCCGCTATGATACGCACATTTGCCTTTACTGATGTTGTAGCACCTAAAGGCTCGTATTCTTTCTCTTGTAAGACACGAAGAAGCTTGGCCTGGAGGAAGAGTGAGAGATCACCAATTTCGTCCAGGAAAAGAGTTCCGCCCTCTGCAAGAGCAAACCGTCCCGGCTTATCCTTTTTTGCATCTGTAAAAGCCCCTCTCTTATAGCCAAAAAGTTCCGACTCCAGAAGATTATCAGGCAAGGCGCCACAGTTGATCGCTACAAACGGTCCCTTTTTCCGTCTGCTTAAGTTATGAAGCGCCCGTGCAAAAAGCTCCTTTCCTGTTCCGCTCTCACCCTGAATAAGGACAGTACTTTCACTTTCGGCAATATCAGGAAGTATGTCAAAGATTGACTGGATTTCAAAATTCTTACTGATAATATCTTCAATCGAATATTGACGGGAGATTTCTTTCTTAAGAGCCTCCAGCGCGGATAGATCCCGAAATGTTTCCACGCCGCCGATAATATTGCCTATTTCATCTTTTAAGACCGCCGTACTTATAGATACGGGGATGACTTTCCCTTCATGGTTCAGGATATTCACCGGCCGGTCAATGATCTCCTTGCCGGTCTTTAAGGTCTCCC
Source organism: Thermodesulfovibrionia bacterium (assembly GCA_041500685.1). Taxonomy (GTDB): domain Bacteria; phylum Nitrospirota; class Thermodesulfovibrionia; order Thermodesulfovibrionales; family SM23-35; genus DASPRG01. The sequence goes on from JBGQMP010000030.1 coordinate 5,875, forward strand.
TTAAGGCACAACCAGTTTGGCAAATATTGGCACGAAAAACGTCAAAACACTTCTGTCCAGTTGCCTTTTGGGATGAGATTCCGGTAATCCTCTTAGCAGCCCGGTTAAAAGAGGTAATATTCCAGTCTTTATCCACGGTAAAGACACCATCCACGATGCTGTCGAGAATAATTTTAGTGGCTATTGACTGTACTATCTTTTTCTTGTCTGACATTTCCTCAACATGTACCTTAATCATGGAAACCTGTTATCTGCTTTCACTTTATGTGCCTTCTCTGCCTTTCCGGAAAGCCAACCTATCCGCTCGACCTTTACAACATCAAATTCTGGCACATAGGGTTTTATATCCAAAAGAGGTGTTCCATCTACAATATCCACACCTTCGATGTGAAGTGTGCAATCTTGAACTCTCATAAGCTTAACTACAGATATCCCAATAGGATTCGGTCGTCCGGGGGCCCTAGTAGCAAATACCCCATGCAGATCATTGTCCATAAACGGTTTAACCTCTAATGAGTAACCTCTCGAGAGGTGAAAATGATAAACGAGAATGATATGTGAAAACCCTTCAATATCTTTAAGCCCATCACAATGCTCTTTTTCTAATTCTATGGTCCCCACAATGCCTCTGGCACCGGCTGGTTGTATTGGCATCCCCTGAATATCTTTGAAAGGGGAATGAATTACACCTATTGGCTTATATCTTATTTCCTTCATAGATATCTTTCTTAAAAACCTCAATTACGTACTACCATGCTCCATCGTCAGGGTAATAAGTTCTCCCTACGAAAACCATGACCTCACTGGATAATATTTAGTGAAAACAAACCAAAATCAACTATGCATAGGGATGTGTGCCGAGGATTACCTCTTTTTTAAACTTTGTTTCAATCTTCTTTTTGATATCTTCAACATCAATCGGGCACTTTGCAGTTTGTGTCGCCTTCATGATGCAAGTCCCAAAGTGAAGAGCATCAAAATCCCTGTCATATAATTTCCCCATGTCCATCATAAGAGCTATCTTTGGCATGATCACACCTGGGCAACCGCCACAGTCATCCATCCCGACAACCTCTATCTCATAATCCTTCCAGCGTTCATACTCCCCTGCTTTCTCTGCAATTCCCTTGAAACACTTCAGACAGCCACCAACACAACTGATCCCCTTAATGTTTTTACAGGCTATTATTGCTATCATCTTCTTCGTCATCAATGACCTCCTTTTAGATATTCTGGTAATAAGGAATTGTTACAGCCATTGCTTTTTCAATGTTTGCACCCCGATGTATGACCATGACCGGGGCAGCAGTGTGACAGTGTAAATTCAGCGAGATTTTGAGCCTTTAACAGTTCGATATTCTCCTTAACCGTTGATGCTTGAGCATGAAACACCTTAATCCCCAATTGGTTTAACCTGTTCAGTGCACCACCTCCAATCCCACCAACAATTACTGCATCAACCCTCTGATCATTTAATGCCTTCAGTGGATTGCATGCACCATGAGCGTGATGCTGATCCTTATTATTGATTGTTGTTACGCTGTTGTTATCAGTCTCAACAACAATAAACACAGGTGCAGAACCAAAATGGCCGTAAACCTCACTTTCCAACCCATCAGGTTTTAATACCGGAAAACATATCTTCATACCTCTTCCTCCTTTTGATTAGTCTCTATTTTCAGGGCCTTCCCTTTTAAGAGGCACTCTGCAACCTTCTTATGTGCCTCATGTAATATCCGCCCAAATGTCTGCCTTGAAATCTTCATTCTCTTTGCCGCCTCTTTATGATACAGCCCTTCATAATCAGCAAGCCTGATAGCCTCAAGCTCATCCATAGTGATAGGTATCTCCTCGAGCTCCATAAGTGGAATGCCTCTTGGCTTAAAATAGGTAGCATCAGGCTTGCATCCAACACATCTGTTTTTTTTCGGTCTTGCCATCTGGTTAATTATAAGCATATGCCCATAATTATGTCAAGGGGTAACGAATGCTTTAAGGAGCGAAAATGCTATGCCTGCCAGTATCGGGCTGAGTTTATTAATTTTTGAAGAATGGAAGTGAGAGGATACAAAATATTATTTATTTAAAATCTTTGCTGCTTCTTTTGCGTGATAGGTGAGGATTAAATCAGCACCAGCACGCTTGATAGAGGTAAGTATCTCCATTATCGCACGCTTTTCATCAATCCAGCCGAGTTTCCCGGCTGCCTTCACGAGGGAATATTCACCACTGACATTATAGGCAGCAACAGGGACATCGAAGGCATCTCTGACATCCGAGATAATATCGAGATATGAGAGTGCAGGTTTAATCATGATGATGTCCGCCCCTTCTTCTATATCAAGGGCCACTTCTCTCAATGCCTCCCTTCTGTTTGCAGGGTCCATCTGGTAAGAGCGCCTGTCTCCAAATTGAGGGGTTGATTCTGCCGCTTCCCTGAAAGGCCCATAAAAAGCGGATGCATATTTTGCAGCATACGACATAATGGGTATTTCCTGGAATCCTTCTTCATCAAGGGCTAATCTGATCGCCCTGACTCTCCCATCCATCATGTCTGAGGGTGCGACCATGTCAGCGCCTGCCTTTGCATGGGAAACAGCCTCTTTTGATAACAGTTCGAGAGTTGGGTCGTTTTGAACCTCTCCAGCTTTTACGACACCGCAATGACCATGGCTTGTATATTCACACATACAGACATCTGTGATGACATACAATTCAGGAACAGCATCTTTTATAGCCTTTATCGCATCCTGGACAATTCCATGATCATCGTATGCACTGGAGCCTATCTCATCTTTATGTTTTGGAATCCCAAAGAGTATTACGGAAGGTATATTGAGCGAATAAACCTCTTTAGCATGCCTGACTATCTTATCAACCGATTCCTGAAAGCATCCAGGCATTGATGAAATCTCTTTCTTTACATTCTTGCCGAAAGTAACAAAAAGGGGATAGATGAAATCATCAGGAGACAATGAGGTTTCTCTCACCATCTTTCTAATGATTTTGTTTTTTCTTAACCTTCTTGGCCGATGAATTGGAAACATAGATTTACAGCACCCTATTTGCAACTACAATCTGGACCGCATGATGGAGAAGAACCAGTGAAAATAAAGCCTTCTCTTTCTTCATCAGCATAACAATCGAGCTGCATTCCTGCAAGGGTTTCCAATAATTGTTTATCTACATAAACCCTCAAGCCGTTTTTCTCAATGATCTCATCGTTTGGCATCTGATCTTCTTGTATGTTGAGGCCGTAAGAGGGCCCGCAGCAGCCTTCTCCAGCGATAAATATCCTGATACCCCAGTTACTCTTACCTTCAGCAGCCAGTATGGATGTTGCCTTTTCTGCAGCTTTATCTGTTATTGTCATTCCTTTGTACCTCCAAAAGTTATGTATTCAATATAAAAATTATTTCTAAAAAAAGCAAACCTCAATAAAAAACAGTAAAAAAATCTTTACCTTCCACTGGAAATTATGTTATTTTCTAATTCTCTTATTAAGAACAGTAATCTTTCCTCGGTAGTTCGGGGGAGATTAAAGGAGTCTTTAGGTATGTTAATTATTGGTGAGAAGCTGAGCATAATAGCCAAAAGGGTTCGGGAAGCTATGATGAACAGAGATAAGGGACCTATACAGGATATTGCTACTTCTCAGTGGAAGGCCGGTGCAGGTATGATAGACGCGAACATAGGCCC
>JBGQMP010000031.1:0-9473 GCA_041500685.1 Thermodesulfovibrionia bacterium
AGGGTTGCGATAAAGAGAAAGAGTTGGTTAGAGACCCTCCATAAGGAAAATAAAGATCTTGAGGCCCTTATTGAACTTACACATTTTATTACATCAACCCTCGACCCGAGAAAGGCACTCTATCTTGTGGTAAAAAAATTATCAGAGATGATACATGTAACGAGATGTTCAATAATCAGTATAGATGCCAAGGATAAGAGATACGCAAACGTCGTCTCAAGCTTTGAAGATCCTAATATCACAAACATTAGGCTTGATCTCCAGAAATATCCTGAGATAAGGAAAGCCTTATCCATCAAAAGATCAGTACTGATAAAAGATGTGCGGAAAGAGCCCATGATGAATGAGGTAAGGAATATCATAGAACCTATGGGCATTCGTTCTATTATGGTGATACCGGTAATCTTTCATGATGAGGTAATAGGTACATTACTGCTGAATATAGCAAAAGCAGAACGAACCTTTACAGAAAGAGAGAGAAAGCTCTGTACTGCCATCGCCAGTGCATCGGCAAACACCCTTTATAATTCATTTCTCTATGATAAAATTGAGAGAGAAAAGAGAGACCTCGAAAGGCTTGCGATAACAGACTACCTGACAGGAATCTATAATGTGAGGTACTTCTATAACAGACTTGACGAGGAATTCAGCAGGGCTGAAAGGCACAGAATCCCCTTATGTTGCATGATGTTCGATATAGACAATTTTAAATATATCAATGATACGTATGGTCATAGAGTGGGCGATATTATCCTCAGAGAATTTGCACAGCTCGTGAGAGAACATACGAGGAAATCTGATGTCTTTGCAAGATATGGTGGTGAAGAGTTTATCATGCTCCTGCCTCAGACATCTTTATCAGGCTCTTTAGCAGAGGCAGAGCGGTTGAGTAAAATAGTAAAGAAATATCAGTTTTATGCCCTCAAGAATGGGGAAAGAATTACCGTAAGTGTAGGAATAGCCTGCAGTTCTGATACAAGGATTAAAAACCCTGATAACCTCATTACTTTTGCTGATGACTCCCTCTTTACTGCTAAGAAAAAAGGGCGAGATCAGATTGCCATATATCCCTCCTTGTAAAAAAGATTCTTCTCCAATTTAATACCCGCTTTGCATTACGTTTCGCCCATTCTATCTGTTAAAATAAAGCGTGGATATCATTACTTCTCACATAAATGCTGACTTTGATTCTCTCGCATCGATGGTAGCTGCCAATAAGTTGTACCCTGGAGCACAGATAGTCTTTCCAGGTTCACAGGAAAAGAAACTTAGAGATTTCATGGAGGCATTTCACCCGGTAGAGATAAAGCGGATAAAAGACATTGACCTATCAAAAGTTACGAGGCTCATTATCGTTGACACAAAGATACCTGGAAGGATAGGACCTTTTGCAGAACTACTTTCTCAAAAAGGGATAAAAATACACATCTATGACCATCACCCATTCAATGAAGGCGATATACGGGGAGATGTCGAGAAGATCGAAACTGTAGGGGCTACAGCAACCATCTTTACCGAGATTCTGAAAACGAGAGAAATACATCTGACACCAATGGAGGCCACCATACTCGCCTTAGGCATATATGAAGAGACAGGATGTCTGCTTTTTACTTCTACGACAGAACGGGACTTACTTGCTGCTTCGTATCTGCTGAGAAGGGGTGCAAATCTTAATATTGTCTCGATCTTTTTAAAAATGGAATTGAGCATGGAAGAACTTGACCTCCTGAATGAGCTTGTTCAGTCATCAAAAGAGATGGTGATAGGAGGGATAAGAATAAAGGTGGCAAAGGCGTCCCGTGAAAGCTATCATGGAGACGCAGCTTACCTTGCCCACAGACTGATGGATATAGAAGACATTGATGCTGTGGTATTACTGCTGAGCATGGAAGGAAAGATATTGATGGTAGCACGGAGCAGGGTTCCGGAGCTCAACGTATCAAATGTGATGAAAGAATTCGGAGGTGGGGGCCATCCCACAGCAGCCTCTGCCACAATAAAAGAGGCATCCTTAGAAGTTCTTGAGGACAGATTGACAGAGTTACTCCAGAATACTGTAAAGCCCTTCAAAATTGCCTCTGATGTAATGACGAGCCCCGTTATCACCATCCAGTGGGACACCCCTATCAAAGAGGCAGAGGCAATGATGACCCGTTATGGGGTCAATGTCCTGCCAGTCTTGAGAGAGGAAAAGTATACTGGCCTTATATCGCGAGAGATCGTGGAGAAGGCCATCTTCCATGGTTTTGGGAAAAGCAGATCAATCGATTTTGCCACAACAGATGCCATAACCGTTGGCCCAAATGCACCGATCAGAGAGATAGAGACTTTAATGATAGAGCAAAACCAGAGGTTTATGCCTGTTGTAGAAAATGGTAGGATCATCGGTGCAATCACAAGAACAGACCTGCTGAGGACTCTTTATGAGGAATTCCTCAGGCGCAGGAAGATAGAAAAAGCGGTGATAAAAGAAAAACCATCTATGGGAAGAAGCCTCTCTTCTTTACTGAAAGATAGATTTCCTTCAGAGATTTATAACATGCTAAAACTTTCTGGGGAGGTTGCAGAGGAAGCAGGTTTCAATGCCTATCTTGTTGGAGGGACGGTAAGGGATCTTTTGAGGGGCGAGGAAAATCTTGATATTGATATCGTCGTAGAGGGTGACGGAATTCCCTTTGCAAAGGCATTAGGTAAAAGACTGGGTGCACGGGTAAAAACACACGAAAGGTTTAATACTGCGCAGATAATTACGGATAAGGTAAAGCTCGATATAGCTACAGCCAGAACTGAATACTATGAATCACCTGCAGCACTTCCAAAAGTCGAGACATCATCAATCAAGAAAGACCTGTACAGGAGAGACTTTACCATCAACACCTTAGCAATAAAATTAAACCCAAAGGACTTCGGGATCATGATAGATTTTTTTGGTTGCCAGCGTGATTTACGAGAAAAAACGGTCAGGGTCCTCCATAACCTTAGCTTTATTGAAGATCCGACAAGGGCGTTCAGGGCAATCAGATTTTCCGAAAGGTTCGGATTCAGAATCAGTAAACATACAGAGAATCTCATAAAGTCAGCAATAAAGATGAACCTTTTTGAAAGGCTCTCAGGACCGAGATTGTATGAAGAACTCCTGCTGCTGTTTCAAGAGACTGAACCGAGCAGGACACTCAAGAGACTGTCAGATCTCGGCCTCTTAAAGGTTATATACCCAAACTTCATATTCAATGAGGAACTTGAGACAACCATGAAATCAATGCATGAGACCCTCTCATGGTTTAATCTGCTCTTCCTTGAAGAAAAGACCGACAGGGGAATTTTGTATCTTATAGCCATGTTATCAGGATTGAAGGATGAAGAGGTAAAGGCCACTATAGAAAGGTTATCACCACCTCCAAAAGTCCAGGATATGATTATCAGGGGGATACCTCAAGCAAGGGAAGTTCTGAAAAGGCTCCCCTTTGATGATCCTGTGGAGACATATAACCTCTTGAACAAACTCATGCTCGAAACAATTCTGCTATCGATGGCAATAAGCAAGGAGAGGCAGAAACAGAAGGCAATATCTCAGTACCTGACAGAGCTAAGGAAAGTAAAAACAATTCTCAAGGGAAAAGACCTGAAAAAGATGGGTGTGAAGCCAGGGCCTATCTATTCGAGAATTCTTAAAGAACTCCTCGAGGAAAAACTACGAGGACATCTCAAGTCGCGTGAAGACGAGGAGAAATTTGTAGGGGCTTTAGCAACAAAACTTTCAGAGAAACGACCCGTCTAAATTTATTCAGGCTCGAACCTCTTTTCGGGTTTCTTCATAAGTTGTGGCATTGTTGTATATTCAAGGTCTTCGAGTCCTAATCTCTCCTCCCTTTATTTCTTAAGAGATTTTCCAATCCTTCTTTCTATCGATCTTACCTTCTCTTCTATTCTGTTCGACTTTTCTTTCCTGTCGTCGATGATGATCGTCGTAAGCACTCTCTCGCCGGTTTTCATGACAGCCATATGGCATTTCTTTATAAGCTTCATTATTTCATCCCACTCACCTTCAATAACAGTGCCCATGGGATTAATCTTATAAGGAAGCCCGCTTGCATCAATGATCTTTAATACGTTAGCAAGCTGGTCACCGATACTGCTGCCAACACCGATGGGAACAATACTGAGCTCGACGAGCATAACCCCTCCTTTCTTGATTTTTCAAAGTGCATTTATACAACAGGGTTAGCAAAAAGAGATTGACAAGAAAAGGGGCAGTATGCCCCTTTTCCTTATTTCCAAGATAAAATTACACAAAGTTTATCGTACTGCGTCTTTAAGTGCTTTGCCAGATGAAAACTTCGGGATCTTTGCAGCAGGTATTGTGATAACATCGCCAGTCCTGGGATTACGGCCTTTCCTGGATTTCCTTTTCACAACAGAGAAAGTCCCGAATCCAACAAGGGTAACCTTTTGTCCTTTCTTTAAGGCTCCCTTTATGGAGTTTAGCGTGGTATCCAGCACCTTCGAGGCATCTACCTTACTTAATCCCGCGCCTGAAGCAACCTTGTCGATAAGTTCTGCTTTTGTCATTTCTTTTCCCCCCTTTCATACACAGAGTTTTTAAGAAGTTGAGATTAACAGTATCAAGAAGAAACCCTTTTGTCAAGCCAAAAATTTAATCTGATGTTACCAAAAATTTAATCTTCCTATAGAAAAGTTTATGCCAGTTTTTGGTTTATCCTGGTATCCAATGAAAAATTGATGATCATGAAATATTTATTTCTTAAATAGAGTGAGGAGACATCCAAGTCTTTTCTCTGATCCCTCAGAATCCATACAACATTCTCATGCAATTCAAAATGAAGGGCTCAGGGAGTTCTCAATATATAGTTATATGTTTGTATCTGACATACAGAATATAGGAGTTGTAATTTTTTTTCTTGACATTCGTTTTTTGTCTCAACTATATTGTGGTAAAAAGTGGTAGAAAGTGGAGGGAAATTTTGCCATCTTTCTCTGGGAAATATTACTACACTGTAGACCAAAAAGGGAGAATCATCGTTCCTGCTCCTTTCAGAGAAATCATTACGAGTAATTATAGCACAAAACTTTATATTACGAACGCTCCCTTTGACCGCTGCCTTTATATCTATCCCCTCGAAGAGTGGAACAAGCTTCAGGAGCAAGTACGGCAAAAGCCGAGGTCCGATGAAGCTATTAGATTTTTTATGAGAAGGGTTATTGCCTCTGCCGTTGAGGTAGAGATGGATAAACAAGGTAGGATCCTGATCCCAGCAGCGCATAGAGAAGATGCAAACATAAATAGTGACGTTGCTATCGTGGGTCAAATAGAGAGAATTGAACTCTGGAATAGAAATGAATGGGATAAACTGTCTGATCCAACAGCGATAGACAGGAAATCTGCCGAAGAGAAACTGACAGCCTACGGCATTTAGAGGCATTTGTGGGAATTGTTCATCTCCCGATTATGGTAAAAGAGGCAATTGAGGTTCTCAACCCGAAACAGGGTGGAATATATGTAGATGCAACGATCGGTCCCGGGGGACACTCAGAAGAGATAGCAAAGTTGATAGGATCAGGGGGGAAGCTCATAGGCATTGATCGGGACATTGAAGCCTTGAAAATAGCTCAAAAGAGATTACCAAACAAAAGGGTAATCCTAAAGAAAGGGAATTTTTCAGATATGGAAAACCTGCTCTCTATGAATGGAATCTCCGAAGTCGACGGTATCCTTTTTGACCTCGGTGTCTCCATGACACAGCTTAAAGATCCTGAAAGGGGATTGAGTTTCACCTCTGATAAACGTCTGGACATGAGAATGGATAGGGAACAGGAGTTATCTGCATGGGATGTCGTAAACAGATATCCTGAAAAGGAACTCGAGAAAATACTCAGAGAATTCGGCGAGGAGCGTCTAACGAGAAAAATATCAGAGGCGATAGTCAGAAAGAGGAAGACAAAACCAATTGATACCTGTTCTGAACTATCAGGGATTGTGGAGAGATTGTATGGAAGAAGAGGAAGAGTTCATCCTGCAACGAAAACATTCCAGGCATTACGGATAGAGGTGAATAAAGAGCTCGGCGAACTGAGGATAGGACTCGATTCTTCTTTACGGCTTCTGAAAAAAGGTGGAAGGTTGTGCATGATCTCTTACCATTCACTCGAAGACAGAATAGTAAAACATTTTATGGCCCAGAGTTCAAAAAGTGGATTACTCAGGTTGATTACAAAAAAACCTATTACCCCAAGATCTGAAGAGCTCAGATCAAATCCTTCTTCAAGGAGTGCGAAACTCAGGGCAGCGGAGAAGATATGATACGACTAGGCAGAAGGAAGAATATAACATCTTTTCTGTTTAAGCCCTTGTGTATTGTTCTTTTGCTTATTGGCCAGTTCAGTCTTGTGTGGCTCAAATCAAATGTTCTTACCTTAGAATACAAAATTGGTGTCCTTGAAAAAATGAAAGCTGAACATATTAAAGAGAGAAGGTTACTCCTTGCTGAAAAGGTAGGCCTCCAATCTCTGGAAAGACTGGAGGCATCCTCGATGGAAAGTGATAGTTTTGTCTTCCCTGACAGGGTCAAGGTAATCCATGTAAAGAGGCAGGGGGGTTCTCTCCCCCATAAGGCATCACTCGATAAGAGACAAATGGCTGGCCCCTGATTGGAGAGAGAGGTGAAAGGCTTTGAATAAAAAGAGGTGGGTCATCTTGAATACGATAATCATTTTTAGTTTTTTTGCAGTATTTCTGCGTCTCACCGATTTGATGATTATCAACCACAAGTTGCTTTCAGAAAAGGCTAAACAGCAACATATAAAGGTTGAAGACATACAGGTGAGAAGGGGAATAATATTTGATAGAGAAGGAAGGCAGCTTGCATTGAACCTCGAATTGGAATCTCTCTATTGTGAACCCGATAGCCTTAATCTCGATACTGAGAGCGTAAAGAAACTCGCTTCTGCCATGGCAAAAGAACCAGAAGTTATTCTCACAAAGATCCCGGAGGAGGGTAAATTTGCATGGATTCAAAGAAAACTTGAGCCTGATATCGCAGAGAGGGTAAAAGACCTCAATATTACGGGCCTGGGTTTTATGAATGAGGCAAAAAGGGTTTATCCGAAAGGAAAACTTGCCTCACATATACTCGGCTCCGTTGGAGTCGATAACCAAGCACTCGAAGGGATTGAACTCCAACTTGACCAATATCTAAAAACAAGGGGTGGAAAGGTATTCTCTGAAAGAGATGCAGGTGGAAGAACACTTTCAACAGGAGTAGATAAAGAAGCAAGGGGCAATAATGTTGTACTTACCATAGATGAAGGTCTTCAGGGCATCATCGAAATGGAGATTGAAAAGGCAATGGTAAAATGGAGGGCTACTGCAGCATCAGCCATTATGATGGATCCTTTTACTGGCGAGATCCTTGCCCTCGCTAACAGGCCTTCATATGACCCTAACGACCCGGGAAAGGCTAAGGATTTTGAGAAAAGAAACAGAGCTATAACTGATTGCTATGAACCTGGTTCTACATTCAAAATTGTTGTTGGTATTGGAGCACTTGAGGAGAAGATAGTGAAACCAAGTACACTCTTTGATGTCAGCAAAGGAGCTATTGAGGTTGGAAGCAAAACGATTCACGATGTTCACAGATATGGGGTTCTGACATTTAAAGAGGTTATCCAGAAGTCTTCAAACGTAGGTTCAATTATGATAGGCATGAGGCTTGGAAAAGAGAGGATATATAAATACGCAAAACTGCTTGGCGTTGGTAACAAAACAGGCATCGACTTACCAGGTGAAGTCTCCGGATGGATACACCCACCCGAAAGATGGTCGGGGACATCCCTTGGCGCAATACCAATTGGTCAAGAGGTTGCTGTAACACCACTCCAGCTACTAAGAGCTTACTCTGTAATTGCAAATGGAGGATACCTCGTAAAACCTCATGTTGTATCTGAAATAATCTCTCCCGAAGGCCAGACGCTTTTTTCGTCCATAGATAACGAAAGGAAGCGCATAATCTTCCCCGAGACAGCCGAGATATTTAGAGATATTCTCAAGAGTGTTGTAGAGGGAGGGACTGGTCAAAAAGCGTCCATTGAAGGAGATGAGGTTGCAGGCAAGACAGGGACAGCCCAGATGATAGACCCGAAAACAAAAAGATATTCGAGAGAAAAATATGTCAGTTCCTTCGTAGGATTTGTACCTGCTGACAAACCGAGGTTTGCACTCATTGTTGTTGTTTATGAACCCAAAGGCCAGATTTACGGAGGGGTAGTGGCTTCACCTGTTTTCAGGGATATCGCAAACCAGGCTCTATCATATCTCAATATACCGAGGAAGGATATCCCATACGAAACCACTTTACTGGTAGCAAAATGACCTTGAAAGAACTCTTTCAGGGTTGCAATTTTATGGACAACTCCCTGCCACTGGATAGGGATATCGCGAGTGTGGCTTATGACTCGCGGAGGGCGGAAGAGGGTTCTCTCTTTGTAGCGATAAAAGGTAAAAGGTATGATGGGCATGATTTTATCCCAGAGGCGATCAAAAAAGGGGCGATCGTGATAGTGGGGGAGAGAGATTTGCAGGGGTTAGAAAGTGTGTATATTCGTGTCCAAGACAGCAGAAGAGCCCTTGCTTGTATCGCCCATAATTTTTACGGAATGCCATCAGAGAAACTTTTCCTTATCGGTATTACTGGTACAAACGGAAAGACGACGACAACGTATATTCTCAAGTCAATACTCGAGTCATGGGGAAAGAAAGTTGGCCTGATCGGCACGATACATTATATGATAAAGGACAAGGCCTACCCCGCACCTTACACAACGCCTGAGTCCTTAGAGTTTCATGGTCTGTTAAAAGATATGCTCTCCTCCGGTTGCACCCATGTTATTTCAGAGGTCTCCTCACATGCCCTTGAACAGCACAGGGTAGACGGGGCTGTTTTTAGGGTTGCCGTTTTCACCAACCTAACGAGAGACCATCTGGACTTTCATAAAACAATGGAGAGTTATTCCAGGGCAAAGGAGAGATTATTCAGGGAGCTTCTCGATAAGGATGGCACCAGTGTGATAAATCTCGATGATCCCTACGGGAAGAGATTAACATCAGAACTTGGACCCGCAGCAGGCGGACAAGACTTAGAACTCAGAAGGACACTGACATACGGACTTGAAGATGGTGCAGATATCGTAGCGAGTGAAATACATACATCCTCTAGCGGATTGAAGTTTAAGATATCCTTCCGCGGCAGGATCTATGATGTATCATGCCCTCTCATCGGTCTGCCCAATGTACATAACATCATGTCCGCAGTTGGTGTATCGATCTCTCTGGGGGTACCGTGGCAGGTAATTCTTGGGGGCATCAGGAAGACAGGCAGTGTTACGGGAAGATTCGAAAAGGTTGATCTTGGTCAGAATTTCCTTTGCATTATTGACTATGCCCATACAGAGGACGCTAT
>JBGQMP010000032.1:0-9446 GCA_041500685.1 Thermodesulfovibrionia bacterium
ACAAAAGGTGTGGAAAAGTCTAGAATTATTTTCTCATTTAAAATCAATATGTTACATCATTGCACTGGAATGTTTATATCGGTATTGCTACTAAGCATATCTTATGCCGAACAGTATTGGCCAACGGTTCTTTAAAGAAAACCTGCACCGGCATTTAACAACCGGGTTTGCAAAGCTCCAATATCCAGATGTGCCATTGGGGTCGCTCCATGTGCCTGTTTTATTATCGAGATTAAGATTGACCTTAGCAGTCACACGGTGCAAACCCACAACGTTGAACTGCTAAGTGTTTCGCGCCAAGAAACATAGGTTATGACCACGAATCTGAAAGGAGGGCCTCAAATGGATGACGACATCGGAAAAAACGAGCCACCAAATCCTCTTGGGATGATACCTGACCCCTACGATGGAAAGACTTTTGTATTACCGGCAACCCGCTGTACTGATGAACGCAGGCTTTTTTTTAAGAGGATGAATGAGATACTTGGTTTTCTATTTGTTACTTGTCTTTGTTACCGTGAATACGGAAGCCATTTTGAAAAGCTCGTTCCTAATTTACCTTTTAAATATACTACACCTATAAAAATAGAATTTAAGGCATCAAAATCCGTAATGATGCCAGCTAATCGAGTTCTTGCACTGACAAGAGAAAGTCTTAACATCCTTGCACGCCAGATTTTCGTCAGGATTTACGGATCTTTTGAGACATATCTGTATCAGCTTTTTGAGAGGTCGTACCCTGCGGCAGGAATTACCGAAAACCTCATAGAAACGTCTCTCGACATCCTTATGAAAAGACGCTGGGATGGCAAGTTCAGTAAAATGGGGCATGTCTTTGGTTTTGAATACAGGGCAAACCAATTAACCAGTCATTTCTCTAATTTCCAGATGAGTTTTGAAGGCAAGACATTTAAGAATCCATTGGATTTCCTGGATGAGTTAACTCAAATTCGCCATCGAATTGTACACGCATCGAGTATTCTGGAAAAGAGCCAAGTCATTTTTATTGATGCAACCTTTCTTCCCGAGTTCTTCGGTTTTCTTTATCATCTTACTGATTACATAGATGAAGTTTATGCGGAACGCTTTGGCTATACGAGGGTAGAAGTAAATCCAGCAGAGGTATAGGAAGACCCATTACTGGTTTGACATTGGGAAAAACAAACCATGGGCGCAAAACAGCGGCAGCTAACAATAGCACAAACGGAGGACTCAAAACCATACTGGCTTCGTCTATGCCGCACACGGTTATACGCAATTGCAGGCATATAAAGAAGATTTTTTGTTATGAGCTCGGACAACGGTTGTATTTAACGTGCCCTTAAAGTAATGCCTGCAATGGTCGGCTAACAACGAATAAAACTCAAGATTTAACGGCTTCTATAGGCTTCAATCTGCTATAATTTATCAGGAGGTGAACAATTATGGAAATTGCTCCAAGAATCACGGTAGATGAAAAAGTCCGATTTGGTAAGCCTGTGATCAAAGGAACTCGTGTTCCTATAGATTTGATTCTCGGCAAACTGGCTGGAGGAATGACCTACGAAGAAGTCATGTCTGAGTATGACCTTACCGAAGAAGATATATTGGCTGCACTAGATTATGCTGCAAAACATCTGTCAGAAAGCAGTTACCTACATTGATTCCTTAGCCGTAGCCTGTATAACCTCTTTTATATTCCTATCGATAACTTGTGGAAGAAAAGGTATGTCCAAGTTTAAAAATCCAGAGGTTATCACAGAGACAGCATCTTCACGCGAAACACCTCTTGACATGAGGTATTCAACCTGCTCTTCAGAGATCGGTCCTATTGAGGCTTCATGAGAGAGTTCAGCCTTTAGTGCGCCCTCAGATATCAACTGCGGTATCGCAAAAATCTTTCCCTTGTTCGAGAAAACAATTCCGCGACAGTCAAGATGGGCTAAACAATAACCCTTTGTCTTGGCTACTAAATCTCCTCTTGCATAGATTACGCTTTCATCAGCAGCAATTGTCCGTGCTATAGATTCACCTCTTGTATCTTCACCCTCAAGAATTATCCTTGAACCGAGATCAATGTAAGAGTCTTTGAGTCCATAGACAACAGTATTAAATTTTGCAGAGGCCCTATCCCCCTTGAGATAAGCAACAGGAAATGCTTGAATTGATTTTACTGGCCTTAAAAGGACATAGTTACTGACAAAAACTCCATCCTCTTCAACAATAGCCCACGTCCTTGGCCTTACATGGAACTTGTCAGCCCAATTATGGATCATCGTGAAGAAGAGTTTCCCGCCTTTTTTAATAAAGAACTCAGAAATACCCAGATGTATTCCTTCAGCGTCTCCCTTAGAGAGAGTACATCCCGTTATCACCTGGAGCTCTGCGCCTTCTTCTACGATTATAATATTGTGAACGTTTTGACTTACATAGTTTTCTGCAACGAGAAGACATGCCTGTACAGGATACTCGAGTTTCTGGTGTGGTAAGACCCTGATGAAGTATCCATGAGTCATATTCAGTTCTGCCTGAGCTGTATACTTATCCTGATCAACAGGCACAGCTCTCCAGTAATAATCTTCCAGCCAGTCATATTTTTTTAAAGCCTCTGCTGTACTCATTATCTCGAGCTTGCCCTCATAGAGCTTGTTTAATCTCTCATAGACCACAGAGTGGTCAACTTGGAAATATGATCCTGATCTTACCTCTTCCTTCACGTTGATACCGGCCATAACGGCAGCTTCTCGTTCTTGCTGGGGTAAGCTCTCAAGGCTCTCTATTCTTCCTCTTTCGATATGCTGGTTGTACCGTAAAAGATCTATATCAGGGCCAAGAGCTGCTTTCTTTTCTTTCGCCTTTTCCGCCCTTTCCCTTATATCAGAAAGGTATGTTTTGCTTATCGACATACAGCACACCTCCTGTACCCGTGCTTTTTTATTTCAGCAAGGATATCTCTGGGATTACCTCCGCAGATTAACTTCCCATCAAAGATGATATAGCCTTTATCAGCATTTACAAAATCAAGGATATGGCCAGTATGCGTTATTATTAGAGCACTTCTTTTTTGCTCCTTTAGTTTATCTTCTTTTCCCAGGAGAGTGTTTATAGCTTCCCCTACGAGAGCAATGTTCTCAAGATCAACTCCAGATTCTGGTTCGTCTATGAAGACTAAATCCGGCCTTTGTACCATGAGCTGCAAAAGCTCTGATCGCTTCATCTCACCACCTGAAAAACCTTCATTCAGTCCTCTGTCCAAATGATTGAGGAGGTTGAGCTTCTCTGCAATCTTCAAAGTATCTTCTTTGCTTGTCCCATCTGAGATTATTTCCATAAATTTCCGCAATGAAACACCCCTGACCGTCGGAGGTCTCTGGAAGGAGATGCCAAGACCAAGTCTTGATCTTTCGGAGATATCCTTTTCAGTTATATCTTCTCCCTTAAAATATATCCTTCCCTGCACCACTTTATACTTAGGGAATCCCATCAGAGCCATGATAAAAGAAGTTTTTCCGGCACCGTTAGGACCAAAAAGCACATGGACTTCGCCATAATTCATGGAGAAATTTACACCCTGTAAAACCTGTCTATCTCCTATAGACAGCCCAAGGTTTTCTACTCTTAACATCTCCTGCATTATTTCTTTCCTCCTGCAATTCTAAAAGCTGTTTTATGTTTTATTATCTTATTTTCTCATGAGGAGAAGCAAGCAGATTTCTTTATAGGATAACACCATATAGTAAACACACATCATTTATTTTCTGTGGTGATCATTACAGCTTTTCCACAGCTAAAATCCTTAAAAAGCATACTATAGCTTCACATTTTCGCTTCACATTTTAAACTTGACATCAGAAGGTGGATGTAGTATAAATTGTCATCGTGTCTATGAATTTAAATCATAGTATCGAAATATCCATGTTATATCCTGCCATTTTGTTTTTCGTAGTAATAATAATTTAAAGAAAGGAGGGAGATTTCTATGAATGTTACCAGAAGAGATTTTATGAAGATCTCAGGGGTAACGGTGGCTGGGGCAGCTCTGAGCCAATTAGGTTTTGACCTTACTCCTGTGCAGGCTTATGCCGCTGAGCTTCGGATTAAAGATGCCAAAGAAACTCCTACCATATGTTGTTACTGTTCGGTAGGATGTGGTATCCTCGTTGCCACTGACAAAACCGGGAAGGTGATTAACAGCGAGGGAGATCCCGATCATCCCATTAGTGAGGGAACTCTTTGTGCGAAAGGTGCTGCTTCCTACCAGATTGCGGTCAATGATAATCGCTTGAAAAAAGTGCGGTATCGTGCACCTAACAGTGACAAGTGGAAAGAAGTTAGTTGGGAGTGGGCACTCGATGAGATTGCAAAGCGGATCAAGAAGAGTAGAGATACAAGCTTCATGGAAAAGAATGCTCAAGGACAGGTGGTAAACAGGTGCAATGGTATTGCTTCAGTTGGAAGTGCAGCACTGGATAATGAAGAGTGCTGGCTCTATTCAAAATTGCTGAGATCACTGGGTCTTGTCTATATTGAACACCAGGCCCGAATATGACACAGCGCAACTGTGGCGGCTCTGGCAGAGTCGTTCGGTCGCGGTGCAATGACAAACCATTACATTGATTTTCGAAACTCAGATGTCATTCTGAATATGGGTAGTAATGTTGCAGAAAACCATCCAGTGTCTTTTAAGTGGATTCAGGCTGCAAAGGATAAAGGGTCGGTCTTTATCCATGTAGATCCACGTTATACCCGTACGTCAACAAAGGCTGATATATTCGTTAGACTCCGTTCGGGTACGGATATCGCCTTCCTTGGTGGCATGATTAAGTATATTCTTGATAACAATCTCTATGATGAATTCTATGTCAAGAACTATACGAATGCGTCGTTTATTGTTAACCCGAAATACAATTTTGATGACGGACTTTTTTCTGGATACGATCCGAATAAAAGGTCATATGATCAATCTACGTGGGCATTAGAAAAGGATGAAAATGGCATTCCAAAGAGAGATGTGACCCTTCAAAATGAAAGGTGTGCCCTCCAGCTTTTGAAGAAACATTACTCACGTTATACCCTCGAGAAGGTAACGGCGATAACCGGGACACCCCAGGAAGACCTTGAAAAGGTGTATAAGGTTTACGGATCTACAGGAAAGCCCGATAAAGCCGGCACCGAGCTCTATGCGATGGGATGGACCCAGCATACGGTAGGTGTTCAAAACATCCGTGCAATGTCCATTATCCAGACACTCTTAGGGAACATGGGTATTGCTGGTGGTGGCATAAATGCCCTGAGGGGAGAATCGAATGTCCAGGGTTCAACTGATCAGGGCCTGCTTTTCCATATTATTCCCGGGTATCTCCCGACCCCAAGAGAACAATGGCAGACCCTCGAAGATTATAATAAAACCACCCCTTCATCAAAAGACCCACGAAGTGTCAACTGGTGGAAGAACAGACCGAAATATGTTGCAAGTCTCCTGAAATCTTTCTATGGTGATAAGGCAACCAAGGAAAATAATTTCGGATATGCATGGCTACCAAAACTTGATAAGGTACAGGATGCATCGTGGCTTAATCTCTTTGATGAGATGTACAACGGTGCTTTTACAGGTTTTTTTGCCTGGGGTATGAATCCGGCGTGTTCAGGCGCCAATGCAGGCAAGGTGCGTCAGGCCTTAGCAAAGCTTGACTGGATGGTCAATGTCAATGTCTTCGATAACGAAACTGGTTCTTTCTGGAAAGGACCGGGTATGGATCCCAAAAAGATTAAGACAGAGGTCTTCCAGTTGCCATGCGCTGCCTTCTTAGAAAAAGAAGGAAGCATCAGTAACAGCGGCCGGTGGATGCAGTGGAGATGGAAAGCATCCAACCCGCCGGGTGATGCGATGCCCGATGGCGAGATCATGTATGATCTCTTCAATAAAGTAAAAGCCCTTTACAAAAAAGAAAAAGGCGTATTCCCGGATCCCATTATGAACATGAAATGGGATTACAAAACCAATGGTAAGTTCGACATCCACACGGTCGCCAAGGAGATTAATGGCTATTTCCTGGAGGATATCCCTGAGCATCCATTTGATAAAAAGGCATATAAGAAAGGGACATTGGTTCCGAGCTTTGTATTCCTCCTCGATGATGGCCGGACTTCATGCGGTAACTGGATCTACAGTGCCAGTTATACTGAGGCAGGAAATATGGCTGCCCGGAGGAAGAAGACAGATCCAACAGGATTGGGTCTCTATCCGGAGTGGTCTTGGGCATGGCCGGTTAACAGGCGTATCATTTATAACCGCGCCTCTGTCGATCTGGATGGAAATCCTCGTAATCCAAAGATGGCCTTACTTAAATGGGATGCTGAGAATAAGAAATGGGTTGGTGACATCCCCGATGGCACTGCACCGCCAATGGGCACACAGGGAGTCTATCCATTCATTATGAAACCTGATGGCGTTGCCTCAATCTTCGGACCGGGCTTAAAGGACGGTCCGTTCCCAGAACACTATGAGCCGTTGGAATGCCCAATTGAGAAGAACATCATGTCAAATCAGAGGATTAATCCTGTCATTAAGATATTCAAAGGAGGACCAGATACCTTTGCTACTTGTGACCCAAGATATCCTTTTGTGTGTACAACATATAGAGTAACTGAGCACTGGCAGACAGGTGTTTTGACCCGCTGGCTCCCATGGCTTCTTGAAGCTGAGCCACAGATGTTCTGTGAAATGAGTAAAGAGCTGGCAGAAGTAATAGGTATAAAGAACGGTGATAAGGTTATGGTGGAAACTTCTCGTGGCAAATTAGGAGCGGTAGCTATAGTTACTTCCCGGTTTAAACCTTTCGTAATCGCAGGACAAACGATACATCAGATAGGGTTACCGTATCATTTTGGTTGGCTCCACCCTAAAGATGGAGGCGATAGTGCCAACTTGCTTACCCCGACAGTTGGTGATCCTAATACCATGATACCGGAATCGAAGGCCTTCATGGCTAACGTTAAAAAGGCTTAAAGGAGGTGATATAGAATGGCAGGAAAAAGCTTTTTTATAGATACAACGAGGTGCACAGCATGCCGTGGGTGCCAAATTGCTTGCAAGCAGTGGAATATGAATCCGGCAACAAAGACAAAGCAAAGTGGTAGCCATCAAAACCCTGAAGATCTATCATTTTCAACATTCAAATTAGTTCGATTCAGTGAATTAGAAGTAAATGGCAAACCTGTATGGTATTTCTTCACTGATCAGTGCAGGCACTGCCTTGAACCACCCTGCATGTACACAGCTCAGTCTTTAGGTGTAAAAGTCATTACAAGGGATGAAGCAACAGGTGCGGTGCTTTACGATCCAAAGGTAAAAGTAAAGGCTGCTGATGCAAAGACCATAAGAGAATCTTGTCCATGGAATATCCCTCGCTGGGACCAGAAGACGACTGGAATGGCCAAATGTACAATGTGCATCGATAGAGTAAGAGGTGGGCTATTACCGGCGTGTGTCAAGACCTGTCCAACAGGAGCGATGAATTTCGGTGACAGGGATAAAATACTTGAGATGGCCCAGAAAAGGTTGAATGAGCTGAAGGCAAAGTTTCCAAAAGCACAGCTTCTCAATGCAGAATCTGTGAGGACCATCTTTCTCGTTATTGATGACCCGAAAAATTACTGGGAACATGCAGCTGAAAATGATGTTGGAATTACACCGATTGCGGTCATAAAGAAGTTGATCCGGCCTTTGGCAAACTTCTCACACTTCGTGGGTTAAACATTCGGATAAAGACCAGTGGAAGGGCTTGCTTCGAGAATTCTCGAAGCAAGCCCTTTTTGATTAAAGGGATTATTATTTTCAGAGTATGATTGATTTAATGACTGATTTCAGTGACCTGTTTATGGGACACATCTTTCGATCTTTTCATGAGGAAAACAAGTGGAAGAATGGAAATCATTAACAAGCAGGTGAGATAGAAGGCGTCATTAAATGACATCATGGAGGCTTGCCGGAGAAGTTCCTTGTGAATAACACCGAGCCCTCCATACTGTGACAAGGAACTTTCGAACCCCCTGTAATTCAATATCTGTGCACTCTGTTGTGAGGTCATTTGGTAAGGGGTATCAAAGGGCGTTAAATGCTCAATAAGATGAGATTGATGAAACTGTGCACGCCTTGACAGGATTGTCGTTACAAAGGCAACACCAAAACTGCCGCCAAGGTTCCTCAGGAGGTTAAAGATGCCAGTGGCATTCCCCATGGCCTCCTTCCTTATCGTTGCGAAAGTTAAGGTTGTAAGAGGTATGAAAAGGAATCCCATGCCGATACCTAAAACAAGTCTTGGCCAGATAACGGTTGCAAAGCCAGCCTCAAGAGTGAATCTTGACATCAGGTATGTTGCATATGCACAAATGATGATTCCAAATGCTAAAAGTCCCTTTGGGTTTACCTTGGTGACCAATCTTCCAGCAATGAGAAGGGAAAACATTGTCGAAATACCCCCGGGACCGAGAACCAGGCCTGCAAGGAATGAAGTGTAGCCCATTAATGTCTGAAGGTAGATGGGTAGCAGAACAATGCTGGCAAAGAGATTGAAAAAGGCAAAGAACATGACTAAATTTCCTGTACCGAAGGAGATGTTTTTGAATGTCTTCAGATTAACCACTGGATTCTCTGCAAAGAGTTCCATGATCACGAACAATATGAGTGATGTTACTGATACTATACTCATCCAGAGAATGAAACTTGATGAAAACCAGTCTTCTCTCTGCCCTTTGTCAAGAACTATCTGGAGACATCCAAGACCAATGACAAGGAAAGCAAGCCCCCAGTAATCTATTTTCATTTTCATTCTCTTCATATAGGGCGGGTCTGCTATAAAAGATAATGTCATGAGTATGGAGATTAGACCAATGGGAACATTGATAAAGAATATCCAGTGCCACGACCAGTTGTCTGTAATCCAGCCGCCGAGGAGGGGGCCAATGATAGGCCCGAACATGATGCCAACACCAAATATAGCCATTGCCATGCCATGTTGTCGTTGAGGAAAGGTTTCAAGAAGTATTGATTGAGAAATTGGCTGAAGTGCTCCGCCTCCCATGCCTTGCAGGATTCTGAAAAACACGAGGCTCTGCAGATTCCACGCAGAACCACAGAGAAAAGAACTGGTGGTGAACAGGACAATTGAAAAAATCAAATACCTTTTTCTCCCGAAGATCCTGCTCAACCAGCCGGTGAGGGGAATTATTATTGCATTTGATACGAGGTAAGACGTTATTGTCCAGGTAGATTCATCTATGCCAGCTGAAAGACTTCCCCGAATATGATCGAGAGATACATTTACAACAGAGGTATCTATTATCTCTATAAGAGTAGGAAGCATTACTGTGATTGAAATAATCCATTTATTCATACCTCAAGGGTCCGAGGATTCAAGGATTCTAGTGTCCTGTCTGTAACACTTCTTTACACTTTTATCTTGCGT
>JBGQMP010000033.1:0-9402 GCA_041500685.1 Thermodesulfovibrionia bacterium
ATTTTGGAAGGAGTTTGATGGATAGGTCCGAGAGTTATAAAATCCGCACCCCCTCTCTCTGCCTCAAGAGCCTCATCGAGGCTATGTGTTGATACACAGATCATAAGTTTATTCTGAAAGGTCTTTCTTACAGCATGAGCAGGTATACTCTCTTTCCCGAGCTGAACACCATCTGCCTCGACAGCAAGGGCAATATCAACCCTGTCGTTGATATAAAGTTTTGCCTTATATGCTTTTGTTAATTCCCTCATCCTGTATGCCATATCCAATAAATCCCTTGTCCCTAAATCCTTCTCTCTCAATTGCACAGCCTTCAAACCACCCTTAAGTGCCTCAACAACTGAAGTGAACAGTGAAGAGTTATCAGTAAACAGTTCCCTATCCGTTATCAAATACAGCTTAAAGTTTATTTGACTTATGACCTTTCACCTCACTTCAAAAATACTCTCCTTCAATTCCCCCCTTAGTAAGGGGGGGATATAGAGGGGTTAGAGCATCCCTTCTATCGGACTACTCGCAGTGGCGTAGAGCTTCTTAGGAATTCTCCCGGCCTTATATGCCAGCCTACCAGCGATAACAGCATATTTCATTGCCTCTGCCATTGCAATCGGGTCTTGAGCACCCGCAATGCCGGTGTTGATGAGGACGGCGTCACAGCCGAGCTCCATTGCAACAGTAGCATCAGATGCAGTTCCCACACCTGCATCAACAATAACCGGAACATTCACTGATTCGAGGATAATCTTTATGTTATAAGGATTCCTGATCCCAAGACCGGAGCCAATGGGTGCACCAAGGGGCATAACAGCAGAAGCACCTGCATCCACAAGCCTCTTTGCTATTACAGGATCATCATTCGTATAGGGAAGGACAATAAAACCCTCCTTTGCGAGGATCTCCGTAGCCTTCAGTAACCCGCATACATCAGGAAAAAGTGTCTTTTCATCTCCTATCACCTCAAGCTTTATGAGATCTGAAATCCCTGCCTCCCTTGCAAGCCTTGAATACCTGAGTGCATCTTCTACTGTATAGCAGCCTGCCGTGTTTGGAAGGATCTTGAATTTCTTGGGGTCAATGTAATCGAGCAGATTCTCTGACTTCCTGTCTACGATATTTACCCTTCTTACTGCAACAGTAACGACATCTGTGCCTGAGGCTTCCACGGCTTTCTTCGTCTCTTCAAAATCTTTGTATTTACCAGTCCCCACCCAGAGCCTTGATTTAAATTCTATACCTCTGATTATCAGTTTATCATCCATACAGGTCTCCTCTCGCAGGCTAAAGCCTGCGGCTACTTTTTCTTTCTATATTGATGGCAGGAGATTGTTATGGAGAGGCTTTTTTTGCCGATAGTCCATAAGGGATATTTCAAAAAATAAAGAGGCAAAAACCTCGGAGGGCGATTAGCCCGAGAATGAGCGACATAGTGATCTCCTGCCATTATATTCACCCTCCACCTACAAAATTTACTATCTCAACTTTATCACCATCATTCAGTCTATAGGTTGAGTATTCAGACTTTCTTACAATAGATAAGTTTATTTCTACAATAACCCGTCCTGGATCAATCTGCAGTTTCTTCAGGATTTCCTCAAGGGTCTTCACATCTGACATCTCTAAGGTTTCTCCGTTAACGATCATTCTCATAAAAAACAAAAAACCGCATCCCTGAAGGATACGGCCTGCTTTCCCATTCCCTACGCCGGCATTATCCGGATCAGGTTCGTGGGGTCGACGGTCTGTCCTCTCAGGCATTTCAGCCTCCCCCAGGGTCAATTTAAGTATAGATTAGTCTTTTCAAGAAAGTCAACTTCAACATAAATCTAACAACATAAATTTAGAGTAGGAATCTTTAATTCTGTAAAGACAGGGTATAGTATTTAACCGGTTTATTTTGCCAATACTCCAATAAAAATGTTCTCATTATAAAGAGGCAAAATCCTCGCAGGGAGATAGCCCGAGAATGAGTAAAAATACTATATCCTGCTTCATAAGATATTTATCTTATGTGCCAAGCATCCTGCCCCAAAGCCATTATCTATATTCATTACTGCAATACCAGGCACACAGGAATTGAGCATGGCAAAGAGGGCAGCGAGTCCACCGAAGCTCGTGCCGTAGCCTATTGAGGTGGGAACTGCAATAACCGGCTTGTCCGTAAAACCACCAACGACAGAGGGGAGAGCACCTTCCATACCCGCAACAACGATGATCACCCGTGCAGCATTGATCGAGCCTCTGACATCCCAAAGCCTGTGAATCCCTGCTACGCCAACATCGTAGACGCTCTCAACTCGGCTCCCAAGAAATGATGCCGTGACAGCTGCCTCCTCTGCAACTGGGATGTCAGACGTACCTGCAGAAAGAATAAGAACATGCCCCCTTCTCTTTGTTTCTCCCCCTGCTGATATTGCACCCGATGAAGTATAAAAAACGGCTTTCTTGATGCCGAGTCTTTCATATATCTCCTGAGATGACTTTGTTATTAAGAATTTTTTACTTCTTTTATACAGAGAACGTGCTATGGCAATGACTTCTTCTACTTTTTTCCCTTTTGCAAATATAACCTCGGGAATCCCCTGCCTTATATGTCTGTGATGGTCTACTTTGGCAAAGGACAGATCTTCATAGGGAAGATGTTTTAACTTTTTGAAGGCAGTATCTACACTGAGTCTCCCTGATTTTATTGATTCGAGGATCTTTTTTATTTTTGACTCATCCATACCGATTAGTAAAACTCCGATTTTAATGAACGGCTCATTAAATCATTGACAGCAAAAGCAGGGTCTTTCCCCTCATAAATGATCTTATAGACCTGCTCAACAATAGGCATCTCAATACTGTATTTTTTTGACAGTTCGAAGGCAGATTCTGCAGTCGCAACCCCTTCTACAACACTGATTGTCTGATTCAGAATATCTTTAAGCTTCATGCCCTGTCCGAGTTTGATCCCCAGAGTATAATTCCTCGAGAGCGCTCCTGTACACGTGAGAACTAAATCTCCCAAGCCACTAAGCCCGGAAAATGTCCTTTCCTTTGCACCCATAGCAACCCCGAGCCTCGTCATTTCAGCAAGACCCCTTGTTATGAGTGAAGCCCGTGCATTGAACCCAAGGCCGAGGCCATCTGAAATTCCAGATGCTATGGCTATCACATTTTTTAAGGCCCCTCCAATTTCTGCTCCAAGGACATCATCATGGATATAGACCCTGAAGTGATTTGTATTAAATACCTCCTGTAGTATCAATCCTGTACTCCTGTCTTCTGTCGCAAGGGTAACAGCAGTGGGCAAATTTTTAACTACCTCTTTGGCAAAACTCGGACCTGAAAGTACAGCAACAGTATGTCCAGCCAACTCTTTTAATACTGAAGAGATTGTCATGAGTGTTCCTCTTTCTATACCTTTTGCTGCACTTATGATTATTGCCCCATTTGATATATATGGAAGAAATTCTTTCAAGACAGATCTTGTATACTGTGCTGGCACTGCATTGAGGATATACTGTGCTTTGTCTACAACCTCATTCATCTTATGAGAGATTTTGATGCTTTTAGGAAGCCTGATATCCGGAAGATAGATCTTATTTATCCTTGTCATTTCCATCTCCTCAGCGAGATCTTTTTCGTAAACCCAGAATGATATATCAAGGCCCTTATTTGATAGGAGGTACGCAAGAGTTGTTCCCCAGCTTCCGGCACCTATAACAGCCATATGACTCATCCTATAACCTTCAAACCTTCATGAGCCTTTGGCTCACAAAGGGACATGAAAATGAGTAATCCCCCCACCCCCCCTTTAGAAAAGTGGGGTGAGGGGGGATTTGAAAATTCATTTTCGGGACAATCTTGTATCTTGAATCATGCATCTTACTATTTAATCTGCGCCTTCTCGATCTTGGCCCACGTATCACGCAATGGTACTGTCCTGTTGAACACAAGCATACCAACTTGAGAATCAGGATCAACACAGAAGTAACCCTGCCTCTCGAACTGGTAACGACTTCCCGGGACTGCATCCGCCATACTTGGTTCAACACGGCATGACTTCAATATATCCAATGAGCTCGGATTCACATATGCTTTGAAATCAAGACCATCTGTTTCATCGCTTGGGTCTGGTTTAACGAATAAATGATCATACAAACGCATCTCAGCTTCGAGTGCATGGGCTGCTGAAACCCAGTGCAGAGTTGCCTTAACTTTACGCCCGTCTGGTGAGTCCCCCCCACGTGTTTTCGGGTCATAGGTACAGTGCAACTCCACCATTTCTCCGGTTTGCTCATTCTTAACTACACCCACACATTTGATAAAATATGCATATCGCAACCTTACCTCACGTCCAGGAGCCAGGCGGAAAAACTGCTTCGGTGGATCCTCACGAAAATCCTCTTGCTCGATATACAGCACACGCGAAAAAGGAACCTTCCGTGTCCCCATATCGGGATCCTCGGGATTGTTTATGGCCTCTAACTCTTCCACCTGGCCTTCTGGATAGTTTCCTATTACCACCCGCAGGGGACGCAGCACAGCCATTACACGCAGAGCCCGTTTATTCAAGTCTTCGCGCAGACAGTGCTCAAGCAGTGCAATGTCAACAAGGCTTTCTCTTTTGGCTACCCCAATGCGGTCACAAAAGTTTCGGATTGATTCGGGGGTATAGCCCCGTCTCCGCAACCCAGCTATCGTAGGCATTCGTGGATCGTCCCATCCATTTACAAAACCCCCTTCTACCAATTCGATAAGTTTTCGTTTACTCAATACAGTATGGCTGAGATTAAGGCGAGCAAACTCAATCTGCTGTGGATGATAGACCCTCAGCTCATCAAGGAACCAGTCATATAACGGTCGATGATCTTCAAATTCCAGCGTGCAAATAGAATGGGTAATCCTTTCGATAGAATCCGAAAAACAATGGGCAAAATCATACATCGGATAAATGCACCACTTATCGCCCGTCCTGTGGTGTTCTGCATGCATGATACGGTACATGACAGGATCACGCATATTGATATTTCCCGACGCCATGTCAATTTTCGCCCGGAGCGTGTAGGAACCCTCTTCTAATTCACCTGCCCTCATGCGCTCAAACAAGTCCAGATTTTCTTTGACTGAACGATGACGATAGGGACTTTCCCTGCCGGGTTCAGTTAGGGTGCCCCGATATTCTCTTATTGCCTCTGCACTCAAGTCACAAACATATGCCTTACCATCTTTGATTAACTGTACAGCATACTGATAGAATTGTTCAAAATAGTCTGAGGCATAATACAACCTGTCACCCCACTCGAATCCAAGCCATCGTACGTCCTCTTTAATCGATTCCACATATTCAACTTCTTCCTTTGTTGGATTGGTATCATCAAACCGGAGATTGCAGAGTCCGCCGAATTCAGCTGCTAACCCGAAATTGAGGCAGATAGACTTCGCATGTCCGATATGGAGATAACCGTTCGGCTCAGGTGGAAATCGGGTATGAACACGACCTCCGTTTTTGCCTGCTTTCATGTCTTCCGCAATAATGTCTCGGATAAAGTTGGAGGGGGTCGTATCTTTCATGCCTGTGTTCCTATTGTCTTTATCACCTTCTCTAATCTTTTCAAGGTCTTATCCTTGCCAACAATCTCAACCACCTCAAATATTCCGGGACTCTCTGCCTTGCCGGTAATTGCAACGCGAACCGGTTGAGCAAGGTTTCCGAGTTTGGTATTATGCTTTTCAACAAGGGTCACAAAGACCTTTTCAATCTCTGGTGCGATAAAGTTATCAAGGTTTGTGAACGCCTCTTTCACACCGATCAGGTAGGGGAGATTTTTTCCATGAAGGAACTTTAACCTTGCCTTTTCATCGTATTCTATATCGTCCACGATATAGAAACGCAGGGAATCTGCAAGCTCAACTAATGTCTTTGAGCGCTCTTTCAACGTGTCAATAGCCTTTGATAACCACGCTTTATCCAATGTCTGATCTTCCTTTATAACTTTACCCCTTATGAGAAAAGACATAACTATCTCTCCAAGTTTTTCAGATGGAGAGTTCTTGATATACTGACTGTTAAGCCAGAGAAGTTTTTCAGGGTTAAAGACAGCAGCAGATTTCCCGACATCTTCCAATGAAAAATACTCTATTAACTCTTCCCTTGTAAAGATCTCCTGGTCTCCGTGGGCCCATCCGAGGCGAACAAGATAATTCACAAAGGCATCAGAAAGATAACCCATCTCCTTGTAAGATGTCACAGATGTTGCACCGTGTCTCTTGCTCAGTCTTGTTTTATCAGGGCCCAAGATCATCGGCAAATGGGCAAATGCAGGAATTCTATAGCCGAGGGCTTTGTATATATGGATCTGTTTGGGTGTATTATTCAGGTGGTCATCACCCCTTATGACATGGGTGATTCCCATATCCACGTCATCAACAACGACGCAGAAATTATATGTGGGAGTCCCGTCAGAACGAACAATAATAAGGTCATCGAGTTGCACATTATCGAACACGACTTTGCCTCTAATCAAATCAACAACAACGGTCTCTCCCTCTTGCGGCATCATGAAACGAACTGCGGGTATTCTATCCGCAATAGGTTCTCTCAAATTTCTACACCGCCCATCATATTTCTGCGGTTTCGCCTGTGCCAATGCCTCCTGTCTTCTCTTTTCAAGCTCCTCAGGTGAGCAATAACAATAATACGCCTTGCCTTCCTGTAAGAGCTTATCAGTATAGCTCTTGTAGATACTGAATCTATCTGTCTGCCTGTAGGGCCCTTCATCCCCGTCGAGGCCAAGCCACTTCATACCTTCGATGATGGTTTCTATAAATTCCTCTGTCGAACGTGTCCTGTCAGTGTCCTCAATCCTGAGAATAAAGGATCCTTTATAGTGTCGTGCAAAAAGCCAGTTAAAAAGGGCCGTCCTCGCCCCACCTAAATGCAGATGCCCGGTTGGACTCGGAGCAAACCTTACTCTAACCTTTTCTGACAAAAATAACCTCCATAACGGTCAGACTAACTTATGAATATAACAGATTCAGAATACAGGTTCAAATTTATCGATATTTGGTTGGAGGGCAAACAAAGGTGGTAGATCTCATTTTTCCTATTGCAAAAAATTCTTCATTTAAAATCATACACTATATTTTTCTCCACCTTCTTATCCGCACACCTTCAGGTGTAATAATAACCAGATTTTTAACCATATCCTTTCCCTGTATTGATTTGTAAAACTTCTTAAACATTGAAAGTGTTTCGTCAACAGTGTGTTTATAAATTTTAACAACAATGATCCCACCGCACCTTTCAGGCGGGAATCGGAACATCCTTGAGAAGTCTTTATCCATCGTGACAATCACACTATTTTCATTACATGCTCTTCGATAAACTTCATCATCTGATATGCCTGATAACCCAGCATCTCTTATGCTAAGCACATCATGACCGAGACTCCTTAAGTAATCAATAATAGGCTCAAAAAGGTTTTCATTGGCGAATATCTTCACGCTGTCACACCAGCTTCTTCATCAGCAAGAAAAGCAGCATAATTCAGGCAAGCCTTTATATCCTCATCCGTGATATTTGGATATGCTTTTTTAATCCCCTCAAAACTCTCTCCAGCAGCGAGAAGATCAAGTATGATGTAAACAGGTATTCTTGTCCCCTTTACGCAGGGTTTACCACTGCAAATCTTCGGATCGCTCACAACCCTCTCAATCAGTTTATTCACATTAAAAACCTCCTTTCTCTTTTAAAAGGGATCTGGTAATTCAGAATTTTATTTGCCCGTTTTTATCATAACAAACTCGTACCCTTCTTGCCTTCTCAATGAGGTCATTGACCAGCTCAACCACTTTTCCCCTCCACAATCTCAATCTCCTGCTTCTGCCCACGAGATAATGTACCTGTCCCTTTTTTCTTGGTTTTTTTGTTTGGCGGAGGGAATTTGGTCAACAAGGGTAATGAAGGGCTGCATTTTGATTATTGATCTTTAGTCACTTCTAAAATTTCCAAGATAAGAGGCTTAATGCGTGGTATTACATCTTTTATAGTATACCAGACAAGGTCATATTTGATTCCAAAGTAAAAATGTATGAGTCTATCCCGCATCCCGGCCATTTCTTTCCACGGAATTTTAGGATACCTATTTCTCATCATCTCCGGTATGCCTTTTGTGGCTTCACCAATGATTTCAAATTTTCTAATCACAGCGCTTAATATCATGTCATTTTTTTGAAAACTATCACGGTCAATACCTTCAACAAACTTTTCAATTGCCTCCATTGCCTCTAAGATGTCTTTAAGATAGAGAGCATAGTCTCTCATAAATAAGCCGCCTCTTTTAAAATGCTGTCTTTGATTTCCTTTCTTATAGCACTTTCAGGGACAACATCAACACGGCAGTTTAATTTTTCTTCAAGGAATAAAGAGAGTCCTGTCAAATCTAAAAGATTGGCTCCTTCGTCAAACTCGACCAATACATCAATATCGCTTTCTTTCTTTTCTTCAGCTCTTACGTAAGAACCAAAAATACCCTTTATCTCAGCTTTGTATCTCTGTCTAACTTCTTGTTTTAGTCCATTGAGGAGATGAAGAATCTCGGATGTAGACATTTTAGCATCTCTCATTTTAACCTCCTAAAGCGAAATTACTTAAAGTTTACCCTTTCCCCTCCACAATCTCAATCTCCTGCTTCTGCCCACGAGATAATGTACCTGTCCCTTTTTTCTTTTCATTTTTTCTTTTCACACATTGTCATTAAAATCGTCTGGCTTAAAAAAGTTGGCATACCGTTTGTCATAGAAATCATTGACCTGCTTTGAGGGCGTATTACCTGTAATTATCTCGCTTACCTCTCCCAATTTTACCCACTTCCATCCTTTCGGCAAAGTCTTCTGCATATCACACCTTATATTTGTCATGCTGAACTCGTTTCAACATCTCAATTCCGCTACAAGATCCCGAAACAAGTTCGGGATGACAGAAAAAATAGAGTGGCAAAGTCTTCTACATCATTCATTGAGTTCCTAAGAGTCGTTGCTGTAAAAGGTCTTCACAGTTTCGTCGCCCGTCAAGAACGGCGTGGATGAAAACCGTTTTGTTCCTGATTTCGTATATGACGCGGTAGGGCTTAAAAAATACTTCTCTGAAATCAAATATCCCCCACCGTTGCATCTCCGGCGGGTGGTTGCCCCGGGCCGGCATTGTTCCCAGCGAGGTCATAGTCTTGTGTATGTTGTCAAGCAGATGCTCAGCCTTTCCCGGTGAACCATTGATTGCAACATATCTGTAGATTGTGTAAAGGTCGTCCAGCGCAACGTTGGTAATACGGACTTCGTATTTCACGGCTTTCCGGCAGAGCGTATTTTCTTTTTTAACTCTCCGAATGCCTGATGAACGGGTTTATGTCTGCCTTCAAG
>JBGQMP010000034.1:0-9318 GCA_041500685.1 Thermodesulfovibrionia bacterium
TGCCTTTTGTTTCTGAAGGTTTTTAAGGGAATGTTCCACCTCGGACTCATCGACAGCTACGGGGAGATCCTTAGCCTTTATTCCTGTATAATCAAGGTGCTCAACCTTGGGCATCACCTCGACAGTAAGTGAAAGACTAAGGGGATTGTTTCTCTGAAAGTTGAACCTTTCATCAAATACAGGCATAGTGACAGGTTTGAGGTCTGCTTCTTTTAACGCCTCATCGTAAAACTCAGGGATGACCTTTTCAAGCACTTCAGCCTCAACCCTCTTACCAAAGCGCTTTTCTATCAGATTCATTGGAGCCTTGCCAGGCCTGAAACCCGGTAAGCTTGTCTTCTGTCTCACTCTTTCGAGAGAGTCTTTTATCTCTTTTTCGATGATATCTGACGGAATCTCTATCCTGAGGCGCTTCTTTGTCGAACTGATATCTTCTACGGCCTGGAGCAATTCCACCCTCCTCAAATTTTTATTAATATTTTAATGTAAAATAATACCAATACTTTGTCAAACACCATGACTGTTTATCTTATTGATGGAAACTCTTATGCCTACCGAGCTTACTATGCCATAAAAGAGCTTTCAACTTCAGGAGGATTTCCTACCAATGCCATTTATGGCTTTATCAACATGCTCCTTAAAATCATCAGAGAAAAAAAACCAGACGGCATCGTTGTATCTTTTGATTCGCCTGTTCCAACAAAAAGGCACTTAATCTTTGAAGAATACAAGGCCCACAGGCCTGAAACCCCTCGGGGGCTCGTGGAGCAGATGCCACATATATGGAAGTTGATTTCGGCCTTTAATATAAAGATATTTGAGATGCCCGGCTATGAAGCAGACGACATTATCGGTACAGTTGCCAAAAGATTAGCATCTCAGGGTGTAGATGTATTCATCGTTACTGCAGATAAGGATATGCTTCAACTTATTGGCAGAGGCATAAAGATTTACGACCCAATGAAAGATAGAATCCTTGATGAAGAATATATTCAAGAGAGATTCGGTGTAGGTTCGGAAAGGATTCCGGAGTATATGGCGCTCACCGGAGATACGGTTGACAATATCCCGGGTATCAAAGGCATAGGTGAGAAGACAGCAAAAGAACTTCTCTCAGGTGTAAGAAGTCTCGAAGAGATGTTGAGTAACATAGACTTGATAAAAAAGGAAAAACTGAAAAAACTTATTGCTGAAAATATAGATATAGTGAGGTTGAGTCAGACCCTTGCAACTATTGATACATCCGTACCTCTTGACATTCAGATAGAAGAAACCAGATTAAAAGAGCCGGACTGGCATCTACTCCTTTCCCTGTTCAGGGAATTTGAATTCAGTAGTCTTATGAAGCTTATTCCTTCAGAAATATCCAGAGAAAGGGAGTACGAAACAGTCTTTTCCCTCGATAGGCTCAAAGAGATTGTAGCATCTATAAAAGATGCGTTTTCTTTTAGCGTCGAACCATCCGCCTCTGGCGGAGGCAGCCTTGTTGGTCTGGCATTATCTCCCGAGAAAGGTCACCCTTTCTATATCCCTGTTTCCCACACTTATCCCGAGGTACCTCCCCAGATAAAAAAGGAAGATTTGGTAGAAGTGTTTTCCCCTATCTTCAGAGATGGGAAAATATCAAAGATAGGACATAACATCAAATATGGCATCATCATGCTCGAAGGAGAGAGTATCTCTGTCGAAGGACCCCTGTTTGATACGATGATTGCATCGTATCTCCTTAATCCCAACAGGTCTAATCACAATCTTGAAGAAGTTGTCCTCGAATATTTATCACGGAGAAAAATGACCTTTATGGAAGTTCTCGGTAAAAGAGGTTCTTTTACCGAGGTCCCAATAGAAAAGGCGGCTTCCTGTGCAGCAGATACTGTGGGGCTTATCCTTGAATTAAAAGAAATCCTTTTGAACAGGTTAAAAGAAGAAGGACTTGAGAAGGTTTATTTTGATATAGAGATACCCCTTATCTATGTTTTAGCTGACATAGAAAAGGCTGGGGTAAAGATAGATACGAAGATGCTGAATTACATCTCAAAAGAACTCGAAAGGGAGCTTGACGGAATCCAGAAGAGGATATATTTTCTTGCAGGTGAAGAGTTTAACATAAACTCACCAAAACAGCTGAGCAGGATCCTGTTTCAACGCCTCGGTTTTCAGCCCACAAAAAAGACAAAGACAGGTTTCTCGACAGAATTGAGTGTTCTCGAAGAACTTGCAGAGTTTCACGAGCTCCCACAGGAGGTACTCAATTATAGAAGCCTGAACAAACTTAAGACCACCCATGTGGATGCGTTGCCTCAGTTAGTGAATCTAAAAACAGGGAGGATACACACCTCCTTCAACCAGACAGCAACTGCTACAGGGAGGCTAAGCAGCAGCGAGCCGAATTTACAAAACGTTCCTATCAGGGGGGACTGGGGAAAGCGTATACGGGATGCCTTCATAGCAGAAGAAGGTAATATCCTGCTTTCAGCCGACTACTCGCAGGTGGAATTAAGGATCCTTGCCCATCTGAGCCAAGACAGGGGTCTTCTTGAGGCCTTCAGAAAAGACCTTGATATCCATGCAAGGACAGCATCCGAACTCTTTGGCGTCCCAATAGATAAACTTACACCTGACATGCGGAGGATTGCAAAGACAGTAAACTTTGGGGTTATCTATGGAATATCGCCCTTTGGGTTGTCAGAAACACTCAGTATTTCGAGGGACGATGCGAAAAAGTATATAGAACAATATTTTGACGGACATCCTGGAGTTAAAAGATACGTAGAGGAAACTATCGAGGGCGCAAAAAATAGGGGTTATGTGGTGACACTCTTTGGCAGGAGGCGTTCTATTCCGGAGCTTAAGAATCATAACTCAACGATAAGACAGCAGGGAGAAAGGCTCGCTATAAACTCTCCAATTCAAGGAACAGCAGCCGATATCATTAAAATTGCTATGATACAGATATGGAACGGTCTTAAAGGGATGGGTTTGAAGGCAAGAATGATTCTGCAGGTTCATGATGAACTCTTATTTGAGCTTCCCGCACAAGAACTCAGGACAGTTGAAGATTTTGTCAAGGAAAAGATGGAAAAGACAGTGGAGCTTTCTGTACCTATAAAGGTTGACATTGGTCATGGTAGAAGCTGGGCAGAGGCACATTGAAAAGCAGAAATTTTGCTAAAATATACTGTTAAAAGGGGGTACCCATGAAGAAGAAAGAATCTAAACAGAAAAGAGGTTTAAAAACAGCTTCCGAAAAAGTTACCAAAAAGACAAAGGTAAGCACGAAGGCTAAAAAGGTTCCTGCAAAAAAGAAGGTCGCAAAAGGTAAGGCTAAAATAGAAAAGAAGAAAACGACAAGAAAGACTGTCAAGAAAGAAACAAAAAAGATCCAAGCTAAGTTAAAAAAGAAAAAGGTTGCGGGAAAGACTATAAAGAAAGAGACGAAAATAGTTAAGGTCAAGAAAGAGGAAAAAGCTAAGAAGAAAAAAGTAGCTAAAAGGACAGGGAAGAAAGTTACTCCTCCTGTAGAAAAAAAAGTTGGAGTAAGGAGAGTTACTGCAAAACCTGGAAGAAAGATTACGGCTAAGGAGGTTGCACTTCCTAAAAAAGCTGTACCGAGGAGACAAAAAAAGGTCTTGCGTCCAGAAAAAGAAGAAAGGTACCCACCTCTTCCTATTGAGATATTGCCTGAGGAATATGGCGAAGACAGTATTGCCCTCATGATTGTTGACCCGAGGAAGTTGTTTATTTACTGGGAGGTGACAGAGAATGCCTTCAAAAAGTATACGGGTAAGCTCAATATCAGGTTATATGATGTTACAGGTATCGATTTTGATGGCATAAATGCAAAGAGCTATTTTGACACAGCCGCAGATAATAGGATAGGTAGCCTGTACATAGGTGTTAATCCTGAAAAGGAATGCATCGCGGATATTGGAATCATAGACCCTGCGGGTGTTTTTACCATGGTGGCAAGATCAAATAAGGCTTCAACTCCACGAGCAGAAGTTGTAGAGGAAGGGGCGTCGCCTCACAGACTTTATGAAACAGGTCTCCCTATTCCCCCTATTGGATACGGGAAATAAACTGCGAGAGTGGCGGAACTGGCAGACGCGCTGGACTTAGGATCCAGTGGGTAACTCCGTAGGGGTTCAACTCCCCTCTCTCGCACCATTCTCAATAAGTTAGGATACTTAATCACCGTTGCTGCAAGAGTTCGTTTATTTTCGTATATGTGATTGTAATCACTTTCATCTCTCGAATATCCTGATAGCTTATAGGTGTATAAGCTATTCCCTTACAACTTACCAACTCATTTCCCCCCTGCCCTCCGTAAAATGGAGGGCTTTTTATTTCAAACTAAGATAGTATCTTCCTGAATTGACATATCCTGCTTGTTTGATATCATTGCTATGACATAATTTGTCAGTGCCTTGATATTTTTTGGCACTTTCCTGACATTCTAAAAATGTCTTCTGTAACACTATATAAGGCTAAATACTCAGACTCGGGAAGGACTCCCGATTTTCTGTAAACCCTCTTTTGCCCTTTCATTAACAGGATCCAGTTCCAATGCCTTTTCAAAAGTGTCTTTCGCCCTTGAGTTTAAGTATAGTTCAAGGTAGATATGGCCTAGTTCAGCTATATAATCAGCGTTAAAGAGATCAAGTTTTAGGGCAGTTGTTACAGATTCTTCTGCTTCTTGAAATCTGTTCTCCTTCTCTAATGCCAAACCAAGGCAAAAATGATAAACTGCTACTGAGTTATCAAAATAAACAGCCTGCCTGAATAATTCTGCTGCTTTAGTATAAGACCTTCTTCTGAGTGCCTCCTTACCTTCTATAAATTTATCTCTGGCCATCTCTGCATCGAGACCCTCGACTGTTTTTGTCCCACATGCTATTACGCCCTGATCATATTCCTTCCTCAGTTCTTGGTCTGAAAGGGTTTTATATGCCTTTGTGAGAAAGGAAAAAAGAGCGTTCAATTTGTTCTTCAGAGTTTCTGAAGGGAGGTAAAAGTGTCTATCCGGGTGAAACTCTTTCGTCTTTTTATAATAAGCCTCTTTGACTTCATTGAGCGTTGCACTTTTTGTTATGCCAAGAACATCATAGTAATTTGTTGAGTCGAGTCTGTCATGGAGTTCCTCAACTTTTTCTATAAAGGCCGAATCTAATTCAACTTCTAATCTCTTCAGTGTATCTTTACAGATTTTATCTTCTGTCTGACCCTTTTCTCTAATTTCAATAATCCTTGCACTCAGGAGACCATGGAGGATCTTCAAGGTTCTAAAATTGTCTAAAGGCGCGAGGGATAGTATCTCTCCTATCGTGCGACTACCGTCTATGAGGAAGAGGATTTCTTTGTCCTTCTCCTCAAGTCGAATATCCTGGAAAAGATCCATCGGATCAGCAGAGTAGTCCAGTATTGCCTCCATGGGGAAGAAACCATCTTTCAGATAGGTGAAACTGTCTATTCTCTTAATCCCTCGATAAATAAGGTTCGCTGCACTGAGTTTCAGGATGATGACTTCTTCTGAAGGGAGGGCAACTTCTTTAAATTCAAATTCACCATCTTCCCAGTGGAAAAGGCTCAGGATGATCTCCTCAACCTGATGTGTTACTGCCCAGATAAGATCCTTTGGTTTGAGATAACCAAGTTCAACAAGAACTGCACCCTGACGCTTCCCTGTCCTCTTCATGCTTCAATTGATTGGTAGTACTGCTCAAGGGTGAGTTTCCCTGCCTTCACCAGAACCTCTCCAAGACGGTCCTCCTCCTGGTTCGATGTAGCAAAGATCATATCCCCATTTTTTATGTATATCTTTTTCAAGACAGGGCCACTTTTCATCTCAAGGATGCCTGTCTTTTCAGACCTCTGGAGACTCAGAAAGATATCTGAAAGGGGGAAGTGTTTTAAATTGCCATAGATGGACAACCTCTCTATTCCTACCCTCAGAGAGGAATCTTCTTCCTTTGTCCAGACAACTCTGCCCTGGATATCTAAATTGAGGTCCTCTATCTTGAGGTCAATGATAGAGCCAGGTGTTATGGGCTTCGTATCAATGTAAAAGCTGAGACCACCTAAGGAAAAATCACTGATATGGGCACTGAATAAACCTCCCCCAATCGAAGCCGTTAATGCAGAATCTTGCTTGTATCTTGTAAAGCGTCTTCTATCTTTACCTGATTCCATGAGACTATTAAATTTATTAACAAAAACTATGCCAAGAATTATTTATTCTACTTATAGATATAATAATAAGACCAAATGGATTTACCCTTTAAATTGTACGCCTCCTTTTAATATACTTATTATGAGGCACCTCGTGGCAATGAAACAAAAAAGTCTGAACAAATCAACCACAATGCAAAAATGTTGACCGTTTTATAATTAGACGTACTACCCAAGCATTAATATATTTATGTATAGAGAATACTTTGGGCTAAAGGAACTCCCCTTTTCTATTGCTCCGGATCCCCGTTATCTTTTTATGAGCAATCAACACCGAGAGGCCTTGGCTCATCTTGTATATGGAATTAGCAGTGAAGGTGGTTTTATCCTGCTCACTGGTGAGGTAGGAACAGGTAAATCAACTGTCTGCCGATGCCTACTTGATCAAATACCAGAAACCTTTAACATAGCTCTAGTCCTCAATCCAAAATTGACTGTTGAAGAACTTTTAGCTACGATTTGTGATGAGTTGTGCATCAACTATCCTAAAGGTAATACAAGTATTAAGGTTTTTGTTGACCACATCAATGCATACTTGCTCGATGCCCACGCCAAAGGTCGTAAGACAGTACTCATTATGGAAGAGGCACAAAATCTCAGTACTGATGTATTGGAGCAGGTGCGACTCCTAACGAATCTGGAGACGAATCAACACAAACTGCTCCAAATTATCATGCTGGGACAGCCAGAACTCAAGGAGATGTTGTCTAGACCAGAGTTGCGGCAGCTGTCACAGAGGCTCACAGCCCGTTACCACCTGGGTTCATTATCAAAGCAGGAAATCTCTGCATATGTGAAACATCGTCTGGCAGTAGCTGGGGCACGCAGTAAATTATTTCCACCTTCGACTATGAACAAAATCTTCTGTTTAAGTGGTGGAATCCCGCGGCTGATAAATTTGATATGTGATCGGGCTTTGCTCGGAGCGTATGTCCAAGGACGAGACAGGGTTGACAAAACTACGTTATCCAAAGCTGCACGTGAAGTATTCGGTAACAACAAGCTCCAAAAGAAGTCCCTCAGATGGGTGCTTGCCAGTTTGTTGATTATAGGATGTGCGGTTGCATTGTCAGCGATTTCCTATCATTACCAAGCAAATCCTTTGGCAATATTCACCTCTAAGCCTGTTCAACAAACGATTGTTCCTGAACCGATAATAGAACATCCCCGCTTATCACCATTAGAGTGGCCGTCAGACCAAGAGACTCAACCCAGCAAAGAAATGGCCTACCAATCGCTGTTCAAGCAGTGGAACGTTATCTATAATCCCAATAGTGGAAGTGTCTGTCAGCAAGCTCGGGCCCAAAGCCTCGGTTGTCTGGATGAACAGAGCAGTTTACATAGTCTGCTTCAGTTAAACAGACCAGCAGTGTTAAAGCTCTACGATGATCAAGGCCATGAATTCTACGCTACATTAATAGCGCTTAAGGGGCGAACTGCAACCTTTGTTATCGGGACTGAAACTAAAGTAGTTGATATCAAAGAGATCGAAAAGAGGTGGCTTGGCGATTATTTCCTTCTATGGAGAATGCCACCAAATTACAAGGGGCTTTTTCTACCGGGTCAGAAACGTAAGATCGTGCAGTGGTTAGACAGACAACTATCAATCATTGAAGGTAGGACAACTCGATCCCAGAAAAATCTTGTATTTGATAATACCCTTATCAGAGAGGTGAAAAAAATTCAACTTGCTAAAGGTTTGGTGCCTAATGGGATTGTCGGGCCACAGACCATAATCCATCTGAATAATGAAGTCGGTAGTGAAGAACCATTATTGATTAACAAGCAGAAGGATAAATAGGATGTCTTATATTCTTGATGCA
Source organism: Thermodesulfovibrionia bacterium (assembly GCA_041500685.1). Taxonomy (GTDB): domain Bacteria; phylum Nitrospirota; class Thermodesulfovibrionia; order Thermodesulfovibrionales; family SM23-35; genus DASPRG01. The sequence continues at coordinate 8,052 of JBGQMP010000034.1, forward strand.
TTGAAGAAGTCAGAGAAGGAACGCCAGCAGGGAACAGTACCAGACCTTATGACGGTTCAGGATGTCATAGTGCAGAAGCCGAAAAAGGGTTCGCTGTTGCCTTATCTACTTCTTGTAGCATTGCTGCTGAATGGAGCCTTATTGGCATGGTGGTTGGTTCCATGGCAGTCAAAAAAGCCAGGGGTAGTTACATACTCAACTGTTGGAAAGCAGCTTGAATCAAAAACAGTAGAGTATCTTTCCCCTGACTTAACGAAGACTTCCGATTCGCAAGTCATAGTCGCAAAGAAGAGACCTGTGCCTGAGTCGGAAACAGCTGTAACGAAAAAGGAAGCTGATTCCAAAAAAACTGTCCAGCAAAAAAAGCCCATGGAACAAACTACAGACAAACTAACGCCATCAATTGATACAGGGAGTTCGCGTGAAATTTATTCACCTGTACTACAGCAAACTCGTATAACTCGCCAAGTTCCATCCGAAATGAAACCCACCAATAAAAAGGTGGCTCCAGGAGAAAACAAAGTATATAACCTTGATGATCTACCCTTATCCATCCAGCAGAGCTTGCCCCCTATTACGATTTCTGTCTCATTATATTCTGATGACCCAGATTCCCGAATGGCGAAAATCAATGGTTTAATGATGCGGGAAGGGGAATATTTGACTGCTGACCTGAAGCTAGAGGAGATTACCCCGGATGGGGTTATCTTCAGTTACCAATCCTACCGCTTTCGTATAGGGCCTAAGTAGACTTTGGCTCAAAGGGGTCTTAGAAAAATCTGAGTAAAAATAGATGTCAATAGTAATCCACTTTGAAATCCCGGCAGACAATCTTGAACGTGCAAAAAAGTTTTCCTCCGAGCTTTTTGGTTGGGAAATTGTTGAAATAATAAAAACTTGGGTGCTGAGTTGTCATGGCTACTTATCAAGTGGGTGCCCTGGCAGATGCTTTAGGCTTCCCCGTACTTTGACTTGGGGCCTGCTCACCACATCTAGCACTCTGGACTCCCTATATCTGCTTTCTCCCGACCTCAACACCCAAGGTTCTCTTATTTCCATACTCTACAAAAATGTTAATTCTTCGGGACGGGTTTGTCAATCAAGAAAAGGTTTGAATTTATTGAAACCCAAATCCAGCGATAAATACTGGATAAAATATTCCTAAAATCTATCAAATCAGCCATAGACAGGCATTCCCTCATGATATAAACTATCTTCATTACAATCACCAGGAGGGTGAAGATGAAGAAAATCAAAAGAAGAAAAA
>JBGQMP010000035.1:0-9274 GCA_041500685.1 Thermodesulfovibrionia bacterium
CCCCCTTTAGGAAAGGGGGATTTAAGAAACTTCCTTTCATGGCCCGAAATAAATCTAATCCCCTCTTTCATAAAGAGGGGAAGGGGAGATTACAAATTAATTGATCTACTCAAAGTATAAGGATGAGCCTCTTATATATTCAGTTACTTGATCGGAGATGGTTCCTTTATTTGTCCTATCCGTCATGCTGAACCCGTTTCAGCATCTAATCAATAGATGGTTTCGATACTCTGAACTACCCTGAATCAAGTTCAGAGTAGGGTAAGATGCAATAAATAAATTAGGGCTTAGAATCCTTATTGATTGGAATGATGATCTCCACAAAGAACTGCTGCTTCGGACAAAAGAGGCTGTGCCTTAGGTACTCTTTAATTTATGGAGTAACATGCCGATATATTTGTTTATGGGATGTGACCTCGGAAGACAGCTCACGGCGGGCTTTCTTCGCATACCGAGTTTTTTGATCTCCCGAAGGAGATCTTTGTTTTCGTGGTCATAGGTGAGCCCTTTATAGAATGCGTCAAAGGCCTCTTTTTTGTTTCCTGCTGCAAGGTAAGTCCTCCCGAGATTAAGATAGAAGACAGGGAAGAAAAACTCCTGCCCGAAAGGTATCTTTCCTTTTAGTTTCTCCAATGCCTTTAAACAGGTGTCTATCCCGTGTTTGTAGTTTTTGTTAAGGATGGCATCGAGACAGCCATAATAAGAAAGGAGAAAGGGATCATTGGGGTAGTCATCAAGGGCAGTTGAAAGCAGTTTAAGGGCGCTCATGTTGTTCTTTCTCTGAAGCAAGGTTTTTATTTCATCGAGGTAATCCGAAAGGCTCTTTTCCCCACTCGTCCTAAGCATAGTAACAGCCTTCTCATGCTGGTCTTGCATAAGTGCTTTAAGTAGTTTCTCCTGGTAAGGCTTGTTCAGAATATTTTTGTAGTCTGTCTTTTTCGCTGAGATTATTTCCCCTCCAAGGTAAACCCGGGTGGTTATTAGATGTTTTTCGGCTCCGAGGTCTTCTGTCAGCACGAGATACTTTTTCCCGCTAATTACTACTTTCGTGCTTAATTCTTTCTGCGGCTTTAAATCATCTCCCTTTTCCATCCAGCTCCTCCTGGCTTATTAAACACCCAAATAATGAAGCCTTTAAGGTTTCAGCCTCAATTCCTCGAGGTTTACATTATCCTTCATCAAATTCTTTAAATCCCTTGGCTTAAAGGCTCCCTTTTCTGTAATTATGGCTGTGACATATTGGTGAGGAGTAACGTCAAAGGCAAGGTTTCTCGCCTTTACACCATCAGGTGCGATCTGGCATTTGCCTAATATGTGGGTAACCTCTTCAGGACCTCTCTCTTCTATAGGAATCTTTTTTCCCGTTGAGATAGAAAAATCAATGCTGCTCATAGGAGCAGCTACATAGAAGGGAATCTTGTGCTCCTTACAGAGAACGGCAAGTGTATATGTTCCTATCTTATTTGCCACATCGCCATTACGCGCTGTCCTGTCAGTACCAACAATTACAAGGTCTATCTTCCCCATTTTCATAAAGGCGCCTGCTGAACTGTCAGTAATAAGAGTGACGGGTATGCCTTCCCGCATAAGTTCCCATGATGTGAGCCGTGCACCCTGAAGCACAGGTCTGGTCTCGTCAACAAAGACCTCAAAACTTTTACCCTGTTCTCTTGCGACGAACATAGGTGCTGTTGCTGTACCATAACCGCCTGTTGCAAGTGCCCCTGCATTGCAGTGGGTGAGGATTGTGTTCCCATCCTTTATAAACTCGGCACCCCACCTACCGATTGCCTTATTTACTTCTATGTCCTCATCAAGTATCCTCTTTGCTTCCTCTATGAGGAGTTCTTTTAGTCTATCCGCCGGTTCATCTCTTCTTTTCTTCAGGAAATTTCTTATTCTTTCAACGGCCCATCTTATATTCACTCCCGTGGGTCTTGTAGAAAGCATTTCATGAAAAATTGGCTCAATGGCCTTCATGAATTCATCAAAATTTCCCTTCCTTATGTCCTGTGCCCCGAGAGCTATACCCATAGCCGCTGCGATGCCTATGGCAGGTGCTCCCCTTATCTTCATGGTCCTGATGCATTCCGCGACCACCTGATAATCAGTGCACTCGATAAAGGTGACCTCAAAGGGAAGCTTTGATTGGTCAAGCATGACTACCTTCCCATCTACCCATTCTATTGGTTTAACCATTCCCGCTCTCCTGCTAATTTATTCTAAATGAACATTGATACTACAAACATCATTGTCAGAACTATCATTATCGTCGTTGTAGACCACGCAATCCTGTTGAATGTTTTACTATTTGTGTAGTCTTCCATCAGTTCTTTTTTATTTATCAATGAGAGCATAAAAATCAAGACAAAAGGCAGCATGATACCGTTTATTACCTGTGAAATCCACATAATAGCAATTAGTGGGGCATTTGGAATCAGGATTATTAAAGAACCAGTGGCAATCAAGATAGTATAAAGCCACATGAACTGAGGGGCTTCGTTGAATGTTTTGTCTACCCCTGCCTCCCAGCCCATGCCTTCACATATATAGTAAGCTGTAGCCAGTGGAAGTATTGAGGCAGAAAAAAGAGATGCATTGGCAAGTCCGATTGCAAACAGTATGGAGGCGTATTTACCTGCAAAAGGTGCAAGTGCTATGGCAGCTTCTTTTGCGCTATCTATTTTTATTCCGGCCGGGAAAAGAGTAGCTCCGCAGGCAACAATAATGAAGAATGCTACTATGTCTGTCATGAAACAGCCAACAATAACGTCTATTCGTGATGCCCAGTACTCTTCCTTTCGTATGCCTTTTTCAACAACTGCTGACTGGAGATAGAACTGCATCCACGGTGCTATCGTCGTCCCTACTACACCAATAAATAAAGCGATATAGGTAGCATTGAAGTGAAACGAAGGTTTTATTGCCTGGATTGCTACTACGGACCAATCAGGTTTAGCCAACAAAGCTGCTGGTATATACACAAAATAAACAAGACATATAATCAAAAAAATTTTTTCAACTATACGGTATGTTCCCTTTACTACAAGTAGCCAAACTACTATTGCACCAATTGGAACTGATATGTATTTATTGATGCCAAATAACTCATTGCTTGCTGCCCATCCAGCGAACTCTGCTGCTGTATTGCCAAGATTTGTTATAAATAACGCTGCCATAAGCCAGAAGGTTATCTTTGCACCATAATTTTCCCGGATAAGCGCAGCAAGGCCTTTCCCGGTAACCGCTCCCATCCTTGCAGACATTTCCTGAACTACAATTAGTGCAATAGTAATGGGAATGAGGGACCATAAGAGTGAATAACCGAAATGGGCACCAGCTATGGAATATGTGGCAATACCCCCTGCATCATTATCTACATTTGCTGTTATGATACCAGGGCCAATAATTGATAAAAGGATTAAAAGCCTTTTCCATCGGGTCACATTTTTCTCCTTTTTCGTTTTGCCGCTGGTGGCAGGATTCTGTCAAGAACATCATCTATAGTAACAATACCGAGCATGAACCCCTCAGTGTCAACGACGGGAATTGCAAGGAGGTTATACTTTGATATAATCTCAGCAACCTCCACTTCGTCAGTCTCTGGCGTAACCGTTTTTAGTTTAGTTTCCATAATATCGGAGATTTTTGTATCCGGGGGGGCCAGAAGCAACTCCCTAAGAGAGATTACACCGAGAAGCTTTTCACTGGCATCTACAATATAGATATAATAAACTGTTTCTACTTCCGCTGCATATTTTCTGAATTTCTCTATTGCCCCCCTTACAGTAGTTTCTGGTGGGTATGCTATAAATTCATTTGTCATTACTCCACCTGCTGTATCCTCTTCGTGACTGAGTAGTTCCTGTATATCCTCGGCCTCTTCCTTCTCAATACTCTCGAGTATCTCTTTTGCCTTATCCACAGGTAGGTCACTCAGGATATCAGCAGCCTCATCAGGTGGCATCTCTTCTATAATGTCTGCTGCTTTATCTGTGTCCATCTCACTGATAATATCCACTTGAGTCTCTGGTTTAAGCTCTGATAGTGCCTCTGCTGCAACATCTACATCAAGGTCATTAAAGAAGGTTGCACCTTCCTTATGAGAGACCTGGCTAATGATATCTGCAATGTCGGCTGGGTGTAATTCCGATAACATCTGCCTCGGAACAGTAAGAGATATCGTCGTCAGTTTTGGTTCGAAGGGCTGTATATAGTTCCAGCTTATGAGATTATAGGGGAGATGTTTTTTGAAGAGCCTCATCATGTCCTCTCCACCTCTTTCAACCCCGAGCCTCCGTAAAATCCCTCTCATACCTACATCAACGGCAATAAGGACAGCCTCTGTATCATATCCTTCAAGTTTTACATCATTTACCCTTACAACCTTTGCGCCGTTTACGTCAACGATCTGTTTATCGAGAATATCCCTGACTAAAAGGAGGTCCTTGTCATTTAGTTCATACGGCTGCAGGGCTTCACCGTAAACATTTGCCGAGATTATTCTCTTGTTGAATATGTTCAGTTCTGTCCAGGGAAGATTGAAAAGTTCCTTTTTTCTCTCTATGATAAGTGAAGAAACCTTCGGGAGCGGTTCACCCCTAACGACCGCAATGTCTTTTACCCTGCCGAGTTCGTCGCCTTTTGGGTCGAGTACAGGCTTTTTCAGTATTTCACTCACAAAGAGTTCGCCTAAAAAGGGCATTTCCCTCCTCCATGGCCAGAATTTTAACTGTTTTAAAAAGTATAGCTTACTGGTTTTTATTTCGGCAACATGAAATTGCCTCTGATCCTCTAAGTATCTCAGACATTACAAGGAGCTACCAAAATCCTAAATTCGAAATTCTAAATCCTAAACAAACACAGTTTACCTTTTATTTTAGAAGGAATCGCTGTAGAATAAAAAGCTGACAAAGCGGATTCAGGGATGCACAGTAGTGTCCAAAATAAGAAATGCTTCACTTCGTTCAGCATGACAGTCTGTGCGTTTGTCATTCTGAGTCTACCGGAGGCGGACGAAGAATCTCATTTTTAGGAGTCAATAAAATCAAGGCTTCAAGTATTTTTTTTGGACAAGTATAAAGGATATAAAGCTTGGATAAACTTGTCATTCGTGGCGGTAAAAGACTCAAAGGTGCTGTTGAGATAAGCGGTGCAAAAAATGCAGCCCTTCCCGTAATTGCTGCATCCCTCCTTTCATCTGGTACCAGCATTATAATGAGGGTCCCCAATCTGAAAGATGTTCTCACCATCGGTCAAGTTCTCAAGCATCTTGGGGCAGAATTCAGTTATGGAGATAACAAGGCTATCATAGATACAAAAAGAATCAGAATATTTGAGGCTCCCTATGAGCTTGTGAGGACAATGCGTGCGTCTGTCCTTGTCCTCGGACCAATGCTTGCGAGATTCGGAAAGGCAAAGGTTTCCCTGCCAGGAGGATGTGCCATTGGTGCAAGGCCCATAAATCTTCACCTGATGGGTCTCGAAAAGATGGACGCGAAGATAGAACTTGAATCAGGCTATGTTTTTGCAAAGACAAAAAGGCTGAAGGGTGCATCCATCTACCTCGATATCCCCACGGTCACGGGTACAGAAAACCTTATGATGGCTGCCTCCCTTGCAAAAGGCAGAACCCGACTGGAGAATGCTGCAAGAGAACCAGAGGTAGTGGATCTTGCAAATGCCCTCATTTCAATGGGAGCAAAAATAAAGGGTGCAGGAGAAAGCGTTATAGAGATAGAGGGGGTTGATGAATTGATGCCCCTTAACTACTCTGTCATCCCGGACAGGATCGAGGCTGGAACCTTTATGACGATCGCAGGGATTACTGGTGGTAATATCATTCTAAAAGGCTGTAGGCACGAGCATCTCGATGCGCTAATGATGAAGCTGAAAGAGGCAGGCCTTGTTTTTGAGCAAGTATTAGAGGGAATGAGAGTGATCGGACCTTCCCGTCCAAAAGCCGCCGATGTAAAGACGATGCCCTATCCTGGTTTTCCGACAGACATGCAGGCGCAGTTTATGGCCATTATGAGTATCGCTGAAGGTACAAGTATCATCAATGAGACGATTTTTGAGAACAGGTTTATGCATGTTGCAGAGTTAAGGAGGATGGGAGCAAATATCACCGTAGAAGGCTCTATGGCAACAGTGAAAGGAATAAAGAGGTTGAAGGGCGCACCTCTCATGGCAACGGATTTAAGGGCAAGCGCATCTCTTGTTGTAGCAGCGCTTGCAGCAGAGGGAGAGACGACTATCTATAGGATTTACCATCTCGAAAGGGGATATGAAAAGATGGAGGAGAAACTTCCCATGCTCGGCGCAGACATTAGACGAGTTAGGGCATGAGAACAGATTTGAGTCCAGAGATGAGTAATGCCATTCTTTTGTAATCGAGTGTATGAGCCATATCTCCTGCAGTATGATAGTTGGGATTTCTATAGAATGCTGTGTCTGTTATCATGAATGCTGGATAGTCAAAACTCCAGAATGATGCATGATCAGAAAAGTCAACCCCAGGGACAAGAGAGAGAGTATTGAGGGATTTTACTGGTAGGGTTGATACTTTCTGGAAAGCATTCTTTACCTTTTTTGTGAATTTCCTCGATGGTATATTTCCTACGAAGGTTATGAAGTCTCCTTTCTCTGGATAAAACCATTTGAAGAAAGAAAAGGGGTAGTACTGGCATCCTTTTCTGTCGCAGAAATAGCCTATCATCTCGAGGGATATCATACCCTCAACCCTTACCTTATCTTTCTTAAGGCTTTGCGCATACACATAGCTCCCCATATGCCTTGTTTTGAACAAGGGAGGCTCCTCGAGAGTGAAGGCAACAAAATAAACTGTCCTTGAAGTGCGGGCTACTGCGGTCAGCCTTGCAAGTTCAAGAAGGCCTGCGACACCACTTGCATTATCATCAGCGCCAGGTGTACCCGGGACGGTGTCGTAATGAGCGCCTATGATGAGGATTTCAGAATTTTTGTTACCCCTTACTTCTCCAATGATATTGTGATAGGTGTTTCCCATATATGTAAAAGACTGTTTTTTCATATTACATCCGCAGGAAATCAATTTTTCTTCTATATAATCAGCAGACTTTTCAAGTTCCTCGAGATCCTCGTAACTCCTCGCTCCTATTTCTTCTGAGAGAAATCGTACTGTTGTTTCAAGATTTGTCTCTACCTCTTTTAAGTCATCCATCTGCTACCGTATATATGCCTCTGTCACATACCTTCTCATCATCCTGTGGCTGTTAAAGTAATAGGCGTTTTTCCCTATGGCGTTCTGCATCATTCTTATCCAGGTAAATCTGTCATTGTAAAAGAGAGGGATGATGATATATTCGAGCTTATTGTAAAGATCGTCAGCATCCCTTGTATCCATATTTTCAACTCCCCTTGTCTCTGTTGGGCTTGGACCGATCGACCAACCAGTAAACCCCTCTATATGTCCCTCTATCCACCATCCGTCGAGGACACTGAAATTCACTACTCCATTATGTGCTGCTTTCATACCGCTCGTACCTGAAGCCTCTAATGGCCTCAAAGGCGTGTTCATCCAGATGTCAACGCCTGAGACAAGCCTGAGGGCAATTTCCATATCATAATTTTTAAGATAAGCGATTTTAATCTTATCCTTTAGCATCTCCTTTAAAGAGAATATCTTTTCTATCAGACTTTTACCTGCCTCATCCCGTGGGTGGGCCTTTCCCGCATAGACAATCTGGAGTTTCCCTGTACCGATCCTATCGAGCCTTTCGATATTGCTGAGGAGGAGGTCGGGCCTTTTATATGCTGTTGCCCTTCGTGCGAATCCGAGAGTAAGAATCTCGAGTTTGAACTCTTCTCCTGTTTCTGCCCTGATATAATCGAAGAGATTTTTTTTTGCTTCCATATGGGCCTTCCAGATCTCTTCATCTGGTATACGGCCAATTCTTACAAATAGTTCTGGTTCATTGGCCCATCCAGGGAGATACTTATCATACAGTTTCTTAAAACTATCAAACGTCCATGTAAAAGAATGGACGCCATTCGTGATGGAAGCGATTTTATATCCAGGAAACATATTTCGTGAGACCTCACTATGTTTTTTTGCAACTCCATTTATGTATTCACTCAGATTCAGTCCGAGAAGAGTCATATTGAGGCGATCCTGACCGCCGAGATTTTTTAAAACATCGAGGGGTATCAGTTCTCCCATGGTACTTTTAATGAGCTCGTAGGGAAACTTATCATGCCCTGCCTCAACAGGTGTATGAGTTGTAAATACGCAGAGATCTTTTATCCTGTCTACATCCCATACCAGCCTTTCGTCCCAGACATCTTCTATCGGACGTTTATACATATTCAGAAGTTCAACCGTAAGGAGACTCGAATGCCCTTCATTCATGTGATATTTCTTGATCTCAAAACCGAGCTCATGGAGCATCCTCACACCGCCAATTCCCAGAATTATCTCCTGCTTCAGCCTGTATGCCTGATCGCCACCATAGAGATAAGCGGTAATCTCCCTGTCCTCTGGCGTATTCCCTTCTACATCTGTGTCAAGGAAGAAGACAGGTATACTCCCGCTTGTCAGACTTTTTACCTTAAAGAGCCATGCCTGAACCAGGACATCCCTCCCTTCAATCTGCACAGTGATCCTGGTGGGAAGGAGTGTCATATATATAGAGGGGTTCCAGGAGCCAGGTAATTCTGTCTGTCTACCTTTCTCGTCCAGCTCCTGTCTGAAATATCCTTTTTTACTGATAAGGGTTACAGCAACCATTGGAAGTTTAAGGTCAGCACCCGACCTGACAGTGTCCCCTGCGAGTACCCCAAGACCACCGCTGTATGTAGGGATATCGTTCTGGATGCCTATCTCCATCGAGAAGTAGGCAATCTTGGGTTCTTTTGTAAGAACAAGAAGCTCATTCATTAGAGGTTCCATAATTTAATATTGTAACCCAAAAGAGACATAAAGGTTGTAATTTTTAACGATATAGGTCTAAAGTTCTTTCCTTCTAAAATATGGAGCTCCCTTGTAGTAAGGATGAGAAGCTGGTATTATTTAGTCCATGAATACCGCTGAGATAATCCTGAATACAGGAGGCTGAAAATTCCGTGAAGAGCTATCGTAATAACACACGAAATCAAGCGCCGAAAGAAACGCATCCTTCGTAAACGCTTCAGGTTCTACACCAGCTAACAGAGGAAGCTCTGTGGTAGAAACCCAGCGATCAAGCTGCGTACAACTCTCCGGATCAAACACCCGATTGATCGCCCATATCGTCAG
>JBGQMP010000036.1:0-9189 GCA_041500685.1 Thermodesulfovibrionia bacterium
GATTCAGAATACCTGTTATCTCTGATGTCCACTCAGTGGATGAGGTCAAGCCCGCCTCTCAGGTTCTCGATGCCCTTCAGATTCCAGCCTTCTTAAGCAGACAGACAGATTTGATCCTTTCTGCATCTCGTACAGGCAAACCGGTGAATATCAAGAAAGGTCAGTTTCTTGCACCTTGGGATATAAAAAATATCATAGATAAATTTACATCTACAGGCAATCATGACCTTTTCATCACGGAAAGGGGCACATCGTTTGGATACAATCACCTCGTTGTTGACTTCAGAGGACTATCTATAATGCGGTCATTCGGATATCCCGTTGTTTTTGATGTTACCCATAGCCTGCAACTTCCTGGCGGACAGGGAAGCTCCTCAGGTGGTCAGAGGGAATTTGCAGAACCCCTTGCCAGGGCAGCCGTGGCAGTTGGTATAGATGGAATATTCATGGAGGTTCATCCTGATCCTGACAAGGCATTGTGCGATGGACCAAATATGCTGCCGATAGATAAAGTGTCTGACCTTTTAAAGGCGATTAAAAATATTCATACTATAATCTTTCCTCATAACTAAGGAGACGCAAACGCAATTGTTATGGAAATAAAATATCTTCTTTATTTCTTGACAGGCGGAGTTGTTGTGAGTGTTGTTACCTATTTCGCAAGCCATGCGAAGGGTTTACTGGCAGCCTTTCTCGCCAATTTACCAGTCATAACAATGATAACCTTTTTGACTATTTATTTTGAATCTGGCCAGAAAGCAGTAATTTCATACGCGGAGGGGTTAGTTATTATGCTTTTCCCCTGGCTGGCTTATATATTTAGCGTTATCTTTTTGACAAAGAGGTTTGGATTTATTCCCTCGCTTATCATCGGAATTTCCCTTTATTTTGCATGTGCCTCTATCATCATGAGTGCAAAAAAGTTGTTTTGAAAAGGGAGCAGATTTTTACAATGACAAAGCTGACCACTTTTGTTCACATTTTTTTGTACATGTAGCGGATATAGTATTTTCGCTCATTCTCGGGCTTACGTCCTCCGAGGTAAATTCTGTTCCGATAAATCGTTACAGAATTTAAAACCGCTCAAATACGATATCCGCCATTTTTGACATTCGTTCAATGAATAAAGCGGCTAAGGGGCGAAGACTTTAAAAGATGGGGGTGATAAGATATAATAGCCTCGTGGCATTACTCCTGAGTCCTTATGTTGTACGTCAAATACGTTGGGCAAGAACAAAATTACCAGAAGGGCTGACTCTATGGACAATATCCTTGATATAGCCAAAAGGGTCTTAAAGACAGAGGCAGAGGCTATCTATGCCCTGATCGAAAAGCTTGGCAGCAATTTTGAGAAGGCTGTTGAGATTATTTATGAGAGCAAAGGGAGAGTGGTTGTAACCGGCATGGGTAAGTCAGGTCTTGTGGGGAAAAAGATAGCGGCCACACTGGCATCAACGGGCACGCCTGCCTTCTTCCTTCACCCAGCAGAGGCAGGCCATGGCGACTTAGGTATGGTCACATTCAATGATGTGATAATAGCCATATCAAATAGCGGTGAGACTGAAGAGATTGTGGGATTGATACCCTTTCTGAAAAGGTTTAATCTTCGCCTCATCTCGATAACGGGAAACCCAGAGTCAACCTTATCAAGGGAAGCAGATGTGACTCTCGATGTATCTGTGAAAGAAGAGGCATGCCCTCTCGGGATTGTGCCTACTGCATCAACTACTGCAACCTTGGCAATGGGTGATGCCCTTGCTGTTGCCCTGCTCATGAAAAGGGGATTGAAAGAGGAGGACTTTGCCTTTTTCCATCCGGGAGGAATCATTGGTAAAAAACTACTTATTAAGGTGAAAGACCTTATGCATAGGGGGGATGCGATCCCGCAGGTTTTCCTCGGCACCCCTATGTCAAAAACGGTGGTTGAAATGTCTTCTAAGAGACTCGGCCACACCCTGGTCCTGGACAATAACGGAAGGGTTACAGGGATAGTAACGGATGGAGATTTAAGAAGAGGGATAGAAAAGTGGGGTGGAAAACTCTTTGAATTTGCGGCAGAAGAGGTCATGACAAGAAATCCAAAAACAGTATCTGAAGAAGAACTTGCTGTAAAGGCATTATCTATTATGGAAAGTCATTCGATAACAACCCTGGTAGTGCCTGACGGAGATGGAAGAGCAATCGGGATAATACACCTGCACGATATATTGAAGCAGGGAATAATCTAAAAGATTAAAGAAAATTCATAAAGGGCTTGATCAAAAATATACAAAAGCAATTGATGTTAATCTCGGAATTTTCATAATGAAAAGCATTTCTGAAAAAGAGCTTCTTGAAGTTGCTAAGAACATAAAGCTTGTTATCCTAGATGTTGACGGTGTGCTTACAGACGGCAGCATTATTCTTGACAACGAAGGTAATGAGTTCAAGTCCTTCCATGTGCGAGATGGGCATGGGATCAAGATGCTCATAAGGGCAGGGCTTACGGTAGCTATGATTACTGGCAGGTATTCAAAGGTTGTTGAAAGGAGGGCTCGTGAGCTCGGTATCACAGAAATCCATCAGAGGTGTTTTGACAAGAGAGTTGCCTATCGTCATCTGATTGAAAAATATTCTGTTGACTCAGGGGAGGTTGCATATATCGGTGACGATATTGTTGATCTTCCTCTCTTACACGGGTCTGGATTTTCTGTTGCCGTTGCAGATGCTGTTGAAGAGGCAAAAAATGCTGCGATGATGATAACAAAAAACAGAGGAGGTAGGGGAGCTGTTAGAGAGGTATGTGATTTTCTTCTGAAGGCAAAGGGATTGTGGGAAGGCATGATAGATGAGTACTCTCAGACTTAACCTCCCGACAGTCCTGACTCTGAGCAGGATTTTCCTTGTCCCGGTTTTTATATTCTCCGTCTATCAACACCAGGTCTTTGGTGCTTTCATATTCGGAATTGCCTCAATAACAGACTACCTCGACGGATATTTCGCAAGACATTCGGGAGAAATAACAAAGTTGGGGGTTATCCTTGATCCTCTTGCTGACAAGTTCCTGGTTGTGTCTGCCCTCATCGTGCTTGTTGATATGGAAAGGCTGCCTGCATGGATAGCAATTGTCATCATTGTACGGGAGTTCCTTGTAACTGGCCTTAGGGCTGTTGCCCTTTCTAAAAATGTTATAATCCCTGCCGAGATGGGGGGCAAGATAAAGACATTTATGCAGATAATTGCCATTCTCTGTCTCATTCTCATGGGTAGCATTTTTGATATTGATCTTTATGATATCGGTATCATCCTCATCTGGGTAGCCCTTGCACTGTCTGTTATATCAGGAATTCAGCATACCTTCTCTTTCTGGAGAAGGATATGAAAAAAGGAAAATATAAAATACAAATCGAGATCACATGATAAAAATAGCTCTCCTTGTAATCTTTGCCTTTTTATTTGGATCGATCCCAGTCGGTGTAATAATAGCAAAGGCGAAAGGGGTTGATCTTAAGAAGGTCGGGAGCGGAAACATTGGTGCAACAAATGTATTGAGATCTCTCGGTAAATGGCCCGCTGCCTTAACCCTTCTCGGAGATATACTCAAGGGCACTATAGCAGTTGCATTGGGAAGGTATTTCGGGATAGGAACTTTTCATGAGGGTCTTATGGGTCTCTCTGCCGTTCTCGGGCATAATTTTTCTCTTTTCTTAGGCTTCAGGGGAGGTAAGGGTGTTGCCACAAGTCTTGGGGTATTTATCCTTTACTCTCCAAAAACAGCCCTCATTACATTTATAATATGGCTGGTGGTTGTCTTAATGACAAAGTACTCTTCTTTAGGGGCCCTTATATCTTTTGGACTTTTACCGTTGAACATTGTACTCTTTGACAGTAAAGAAAAACTGCCTGTCGCACTTCTTATAACAACATTTATTATCATACGCCATACAGATAATATTCAAAGGCTCATAAAAGGTACTGAGAGAAGGATCGGAGAACGCGTGTGAAAAAACTTTCTCTAGTAGTTTTTTTATCCTTCCTTTTTATTCCTGCCCTCTCCAGAGGAAGAGATTTCTATGAAGGACAGCTTGATAGAGGCCTCAGGAATTCTGAGGCTTACTCCTATTTTCTTATAGAGAAATCAAAAGAGGATCCTGCTCATGCAGAGAAGATACTTGAGGAGGCATTGAGGTATTCTCCTGACTTGCCAGCAGTGTATTTTGAATTGTCAAAGGCCAGTTTTTCCTTCTCCACTGAAAGAATGTATAAAGCCTATGATTATATGCTTAAGGGAATAGGAGCATATGAAAGGAACTTCTGGTGGTCCTTTACGATGGCAGGCTCCCTTTTTTTGAGTTTCATCATCTCTTTTATTGTCTGCATGATAATTATTGTTACTCTGAGGCTTTCAGCAGATTTGCCCCTTCTTGCACATGATATTATGGAGCAGAAGACTAGGATACTCCTCCTCCTCCTTATACTTATTTCCGCTCTCATTGGGCCTCTCCTGTTAATAGGAGGTATCCTCATCATACTCGGACTTTACCTGAAAAAGATGGACAGAGTTGTTGTGTATCTTTATCTTCTCTTTCTCCTCATCTCACCGTGGGTCTTTAAAGCCTCTTCGATGATTTTTAGTATCCCTTCTTCGGATATTCTGAAGGCAGTAATTGCGGTCAATGAGTCAAGGGATAATAGATATGCCCTTTCTGTCCTGAGGGATTCTGAAGATGAAGTTGCCCTGTACTCGTATGCCATTGCCTTAAAGCGTGAGGGAAGTTATGACGATGCAATACAAATATACAACAAACTCATCACAGGAAAGCCTGCCCCGATGTTATACAATAATCTTGCAAATTGCTATGTTGCAAAAAATGATATGGAAAAGGCAAAACAACTCTATGAAAAATCAATACGGATGAGACCCCTTGTTTCTGCTTCTTACAATATGAGCCAGGTTTTGAGAAGGACTCTCGATTTGGTTAAAGGAGAGGAGTATTTTCTATTTGCCCAAAAGATAGATTCCGATTCTGTATCACGCTTCCAGGAAATTTTTAGCCATAATACAAACAGGCTTGTTATTGACGAAGTCCTGTCGATCTCTGCTCTCTGGAAATATTCTCGAGAGCAGGCAACCAGAGTCTCTACTTTCGGCTTATCAACAGTGCCGCCAGCCCTCCTACCTTTTATAGCCCTTTTTCTTGGCACCCTTATGTATATATTAAACAAGCGTCTTAAGACCAGAGCATACAGATGTAAAAAGTGTGGCACAATCCTCTGTAAAAAGTGTGAGAGAAAGGTATTATGGGGCAACATGTGCTTACGGTGTTACCGGTCCTTGATAAAGCTCCATGAGCTTGATGCAAAAGAGCGAATTGCAAGGCTCCAGACTGTTTATGAATACCAGATGAGGCGCAGGAGAATTATGAGCGTCCTTTCTTTCATACTGCCAGGCTCTGCCCAAATATATGCAGGAGATGTATTGAAAGGTTTATTATTTCTATGGCCCTTCTTATTCCTTCTGTTTATCTTCGCAATAAGTTCGGTATTCACAATAGGGATGCCCCGTTTCTCTTATTTCTGGCTGAACTGGGCGTCTCTATTATCTATGGCCATAATATACTTTATGTCTAATATCATAACTCGACTGAGGCTTGCAAAGAGATGGCTTTAAGGGGTTCGTTAGAGGTTTTTGGCCTTGCTGATATCCTCCAGCTGATTCATTTCCAGAGGAAGAGCGGTGTACTCACCCTTGAAGGGGAGAAGGATAGGGTAAAGCTCTTTTTCCTGGAAGGCAATATCGTAGGGGCAATATCAAAAAGGAGGCAAGAGGACGTCAGGCTCGGGAAGGTGCTTCTGAAAAGAGGTATTTTGAAAGATGAAGACCTGCAAATAGCTCTTGAGGAACAACGCAAAACAGGGAAGAAACTCGGGAGTATCCTCGTAAAAAGGGGAGTTGTCGATAAAGAACATATAAAGGAAGTTTTAACCGGCCAGATTACTGAGACAGTTCTTCAGATATTCGGCTGGGAGAAGGGAACCTATGAATTTACACCTCAGGCGATAGCACTCGATACCGTCGGTGATGAAGAAGTCCCAATAACTCTCGATACACAACACCTGCTTATGGAGGGACTGAGGATACTCGATGAATGGTCTCTCCTTGAAGGCAGATTAACTCTCGATACTGTTTTAATGAGGAAGACTGAGGATATTGCCGGTCTGAGTGAGGAAGAGCATGAGATTCTATCCCTGGTGGACGGAGAAAACGATCTCAGCACAATAATAGATATCAGCGGGAAGGATGGTTTTGTAGTAGCTAAGGTCCTTTTCTCCCTTATAGAAAGAGGAGTTGTAGAATCAAAAGAGGCTATTCCTGTTGTTGAGGCTCCTCTGAAAGAAACTAAAAAACCAATGTTTTCTTATCCTTTTTTATGTGCCATTGCCATAGGAGGAGCAATAGCAGTCTCTGTCCTGCTTTCTTTCTCCCTCGTTTTTTTAAGCAGAGATGATACTGTTAAGAAATTCAGGGCATCAAAGACAGTTGAAAACCTAAGATACAAGATAGAGGAGTATAAGTTTGAACACGGAGAATATCCTGAGACACTCGATATGATATCGAAGACATTAGATCCCTGGAAAAGACCATATATTTACAGGTACAGCGAGGATACCCTTACCATCATGAGTATGGGAGCAGACGGTAAAGCAGGCACGAGGGATGATATTTTCTGAGGGGTGCGATGATGAAGAGAAAAAAGGCCGTGGTTCTTCTGAGTGGAGGAATTGATTCATCGACAACCCTTGCGGTTGCAAAATCTGACGGGTATGAATTGTATGGCCTGAGTTTTGACTATAACCAGCGGCATAAGAAAGAGCTAAAGTCTGCACGGTTAGTAGCTTCAGCCTTAGGGGTTAAAAAACACCTTATCATACATTTTGACCTCAGAGATATCGGGGGTTCAGCCCTTACTTCGGATGTGGAAGTACCGAAAAACCGTCATGAGTTAAACGTGATCCGTAATGAGTCAAAAGACAGATCACAGGTTACACATCACACATCACGCATTACGGAGATTCCGGTTACTTACGTCCCTGCACGTAATACGATCTTTCTCTCCTTTGCCCTTGCTTGGGCAGAGGTTCTTGAAGCTGAGGATATTTTTATCGGTGCAAATGCCATAGACTATAGCGGTTATCCTGACTGCAGGCCAGAGTACCTCTGGGCCTTTGAGGATATGGCAAATCTTGCGACGAAGGCATCTGTTGAGGGTAGGTTAAGGTTTGTGATAAAGGCACCTCTTATCTCGATGAAGAAATCTGAGATAATAAGAAAGGGTGTTGACCTCGGGCTTGATTACTCTCTGACGTGGAGCTGCTATGATCCACAGCCTGCTACCGCAGGAAGTCAAAGTTCAAAGTTCAAAGTTCAAAGTTACAAAGAAAAAAACTCCGAACTTCGAACTCCAAACCCCGAACTAATCCCGTGTGGTTTATGTGACAGCTGTGTAATCAGGGCAGAAGGTTTTAGAGAGGCAGGATTAAAAGATCCCTTAATAGAGCCATAAAAAGGTACCCAGACATGAGATTTCCCTTAAAGCCACCTATCAGACTCAGAGGCCATCATCTCATATGTCTACATTTCTTTAGGGGAGAAGGTTATAATTTTGAGTTTGTGGAGAATCTTAAGAAGATCTTAGAAAGGGCTGAGACCGGGGAAGAGATAGAAGTTTGTTCAGGTGCTGATGATATCTGTAGAAACTGTCCCCATCTCAAAGGGGAAAGGTGTCGCTATGATAAAAATGTTGATAGCGAGATAAGAGAGATGGACAGGAAAGCCATAAAATTGCTAAGATTGAGCACTCGTAGGAAAGTAAAATGGCTGCAAATAAAAGATGAGATCCCGGAGATAATCCATGAATGGTCAAAAGATTACTGCAAAATATGTGGCTGGAGAAAGGCATGTGAGGTAACCTCTGCTCCTCTGAAGTATCAAAAAAGTGTATGAATGAATTTATTTTCGGTGATGAAAATACTGAAAATAGACTTTGATGAAATCCAGAAGGCAATGGAAGATGTTGTTAGGGATTCTTTTGACTACTTCCTTGACCTTCATACGGGAGAGGTTATAGCTCTTTCAGAGGACATCCTGAGTGAGGTTGGAGCAAGACTCTATGAAGGTGATTTTGATGAGATAGGAGACAATGTGGAATATATAGAATTTTCTGAAGAACCTGACCTGCCCTGTTGGATGGAAGATGAAGTGGAGCTGGTGATAGATGTCCTTCTCGATGAAAATGGCAGATATGTCCATATCCCAGTGAGATATTCCCCTGAGGCACATCAGGTTATGACCGTATTTATCGAGACCGTTAAAGATCATGCCCTCAAAGGAGAACTTACTCTCGCCCTGAATGGAAAAGGTGCTTTTAGGAAATTTAAGGATATCCTCATCAATTATCCTAAGGAGAGGAAAAGATGGCATGGCTATAATGCAAAGGCTATGGAAAAGATAATCCATGAATGGCTGCAGTCTTTAAGAATAGAATCTGCGCAAATTTATCCGGAGAAGAAAGAAAGGGGGACAAACTATGTCAGAGAAGTTGAGTTATGAAGACTTTATCAGGAGGGCAATCGTCAGTCTAAGGAAGGAGGGATACAAGGGAATTCATTCTGTATATTCTGGTTTTAATAATGCCTTCAGGAAATATTTTAATGGTGAAAATCCCGTCGGGGTCACGAACAAATTAGCTCAGGAAGGAAAGATTGTGATAAGGCCGGTTAAAGGTGGGGTGATGCTCTATCTTCCTGAAGAGGTAACCTCTTCAAGAGATTCCGCTGATGAAGCATTGGAAAAAATGGGGTTGTGATGGAGAATGCCCAAAGCTCCCGAGAGTTACTGCTTGATGACTCAGATGTCGTACATAGCTGGGAAATATAATCAGTTTGCAACTTTGGTTTTAAAAAATTTCAAACTTCTTCTCAATTGACATTACCGGAAATGTTGTTGTATAAACCCACCAGTTGCATAAATTTTATTCGTTTGAGGAGGCAGATGTGTTGAAAAAGCCCTGCCATCGACACCTTAAAGCCCTCCCATGTGGTCTGCCAGCCCTTTCAGGAATACACAAAAGGTGAAATCTACGGTCACGTGTATCAGAATAAAATCTTGTCGATTTGCAGGGGTTTTTCAGCATGTCTGCCTTCTTGTTA
>JBGQMP010000037.1:0-9026 GCA_041500685.1 Thermodesulfovibrionia bacterium
AGGGTTAGGGTGGGGGTGGCCTCTTATAATTCCTTTAAGAAAACCTTTCTCATCTACTTCAAGTTTATTAAACTCAGGATAATCATGGATAGCAAGGGTTACAAGATTTTGAGATGAAAGGTGGAATGCGATCAGTTTTTCTAAGTCTATATCAGAGATAATGTCTGAATTGTGAACAAGGAACATCCTATTTTTGAGAAAGGCCTCAGCATTCCTTAAAGCACCACCAGTGCCCAAGCTAGTGTCTTCAGGGAAGAGTTCAACCTTCTTGTTGAAGGCAGACTGCCTGAGCCAGTTCTCGATAAGCTCTTTTTTGTGATGGAGGTTTATTCCAATTTGATGCACTGACAAAGTGGATACCTTCTCGAGAATAGATTGCAGGATAGGTTTACCGAGAATAGGCAGAAGAGGTTTAGGTAAGTGGTCTGTAATCGGCCGCAGCCTTTTACCAATGCCAGCAGCTAAAATGAACACTGAGAGTTTCATTTAATTCGTATCTGGTAGGCAGGGCATGGCTCTTTCGCTCATTCTCGGGCTATCGCCCTCCGAGGTTTTTGCCTCTTTGTATTAGTGTATTCTAAATGGACTATCGACAAAAAAATCCGCTCAGATACCATGCCCTGCCTCTATGCCTTTATGTATTGTGATAGATCAAATACTTTTTTCTGATTACTTTATTAAATTGAGAACATTTTTTTTCCCACCACTCTTCCATATGTTCAAGGTTTTCTCCTTTTTCAATGTCCTGTCTGAGTCTTTCTGTCCCAGCGAGAATATCAATCGGCATTTTCTCAATTTCATACTCATACGGCGGCTGTTTCCATTCGAAATGTTCTGGATAAAGGTCACGTATTATTTTGAGGATAGCAACTCCTGTCTGAAAAGGTTTAAATCTTTCTCTGTTTATAAGATGAATCTGTATACCTCCACATAACTTACCTGCATATTTCTGAAAGGTCGGCTGGAAATACATCGGTCTGAAAATAACTCCAGGAAGGTTGAATTCTTTCAGACCTTTCACGAGTCTTTCAGGTTCTATGAACGGAGCCCCGAATATCTCAAAAGGCCTCGTCGTACCTCTTCCTTCGCTGAGGTTTGTGCCCTCGAGAAGACAAAGACCAGGGTAGACAGTAGCGGTATCCAGTGTCGGCATATTCGGAGAAGGCATAACCCAAGGCAGACCAGTTTCATCAAACCACATCTTCCTTCTCCAGCCATGTATAGGAATAACGTGGAAATCCAGAGAGGGATAAAATTCATTTCTTAAATAAGTGCCTATCTCCCCGATTGTCATGCCATGGCGTATGGGAAGTGGACGCAGTCCGACAAAAGATGCATAAGTCATATCCAAAATGGGGCCTTCTGCAATATGCCCTCCAAGAGGGTTTGGTCTGTCGAGTATGACGATTGCTTTATTCATTTCAAGACATGCCTGCATGCAGAGTTCCATTGTCCAGATGAATGTATAGTAGCGTGAACCGACATCCTGAATATCTATTACTAAGATGTCAATGTTCTTTAGCATTGAAGGGTCAGGTTTACGTGTATGACCATAAAGGCTGAAGACAGGAAGTCCTGTGCGGGTATCGAGAAATCCTTCCCATTCGACCATATTATCCTGTGTCTCTCCATAGATTCCGTGCTGTGGACCGAACAGGGCTTTTAATTCTATTTTTTTCGATTTCATGAAGAGATCTACAGCATGTTCAAGCTTTTTATTTATAGAAGCTGGGTGCGCAAGGAGACCTACCCTTGAGTCTTTTAGTTTTTTGGGCCAGTTTTTCTCAAATATGTCCAGTCCAACTTGAATTGGAGTATCAGATATTTTCTTCAATTATATAGCTTACCTTAACATCTATATCTTTTCGTAATGAATGATAGACTGAGCAATACTTTTCTTGAGAGAGTGAAATAGCCCTATCAAGCTTTTTGGGAGTAATACCGCTCCCAGATATATGAATTACCAAATGGAAGGATTTAAAATATTGGGGAGGTGTAGGGTTTCTCTCTCCTGTCGTTTCTATCTCGAAACTCTTGACTTCTGCTCTCATTTTCTGGAGAAATGAGAGCACATCCAACCCTAAACATCCTGTTAAGCTCAGCAATAAAGTATCTGTTGGAAAGCATCCTTCTTGTCTCTTGGGATCATAATCAACTGAACAACCAGGTGCCCTTGCTGTAAAGACCAAATCTTTTTCCCATGTTAAAAAACCCTTCGTTATGATGGGTACTTTTTCCTTGTATCCTTTTAAAGATTCCTCTAAACTTTCCATTTTTTCTTCCATCTCAAGACCTCCTTTTTGGATTATTTATATAAAACTTCCTTGAAAAAGTTTAAGATGGAAATATGATAACATATAAAAAAATTGTATAATTAAAGGACAAATTTATTTAAGGAGGGTAGAAATGTTTAAGAGAGTATTAACGGCAACAGACATGTTAGGAGCCTGCGATGCGGCAGT
Organism: Thermodesulfovibrionia bacterium; assembly: GCA_041500685.1. Lineage (GTDB taxonomy): Bacteria > Nitrospirota > Thermodesulfovibrionia > Thermodesulfovibrionales > SM23-35 > DASPRG01. Next base: position 2,463 of record JBGQMP010000037.1, read on the forward strand.
CGTTACTGCTCTGGAAATCGCAAAACAAAATCAGGGAAGGCTCTTTATTATGCATGTGCTGGAACCTTCTTATTTCCATGAGTGTGGGCCGAGGGAGAGCGTCAAAGACTTCAAAACAGGTGAGGAGACTGCTGTAAGTAAAGATTACAACGAGGCAGTCAAAGAGGAACTGGATAAGAAATGCGCAGGGGTACTAAAACCCTATGGTAACTACCAGATTAACATAGCCTATGGGCGACCCAGCATAGAGATCCGAAGATGGAGAAGGAAGATTGAGGCAGATTTGATTGTGCTTGGCCCCCATGCTGGAAGGGCAGAAGAAGAAGGATTGATAGGCAGCACTATCGGTAACACTGTAGAAGATGTGATTATACATGCCACTTCCCCGGTGATGATCGTTAATCGTTTAATTCCCAAAGAAAGACTGAATTTTAAAAAGATAATGGTTTGTGTCGATTTCTCTAAGTCCTGTGAGTATGCCTGCGAGTTTGCAACAAAATTAGCCAGGAGGTATGGTTCAAAGCTCTTCCTCTTTCATATGTTAGCCACACCGCCCTCAGACAGATATCTCCAGACAGAATTGGAAAGAGAGATCACTACCTCTAAAGAAAAGCTCAGGGAATTTTGCAAAATGCAAGAAGGGGTAGAGCACGAATATAGTATTTGGCAAGGAATACTGCCTTATTTAGAAATTCTGAAATACGCACGCGAAAAGGATGTAGATCTAATAGTTATGGGTTCCCATACTAAAGAGGAAAGCGAAAGGGTGTATGTTGGAAGTGCTGTAGAGCAGGTAAGCGCCAAGTGCTTCTGCCCGGTAGCTGTTGTTACTCATCCTGAGGCATTATTGAAGATGGATTAGTTAAGTGCCGAAAGAGTGTAAACCTTTTATATAAAGAGTGGTGCAAGGTCGCCGGTGGCCTCGGTGAGTGCATCCTCGATGTCCCTCACCGGCAGCCCCGTGCGTACATATCCGCTGTCGGTTGCTCCAGACAGACCGTGTTGCCCCAGAAAAACTCACTCAGCTTCGACCGATAGGCGTCTTTTATCTCTCTCACTTGGGGCAGTTCAAACTGCATCCCTTTCCGCACGAACTTGCTTAATATTTTCTCACCCTTCACTCCCTTCTCTAACAGTGTTATTATCCCCTTGAGAATTCCCTCACTCCATAAAAAGAAAATCAGCATTGAGGGGATAAAGAAACTCCTTACTAAGGAGTTCATAAGTAAAACCACACCCCCTCACCCTTGCCCTCTCCCTCCAGGGGAGAGGGGCTTAATTATCTCCCCTCCCTTGAGGGGAGGGGATGAAGGGGAGGGTGATACATGTGGCTTTACTAATGACCGTGTTAGTAACTACGCTACTTGTTAGGAAATTACAGATTGCCAAGATAAGAGAAAAAATAATTGCCTTGCATATAAAGACAGGATCATGCCTTGTTGGGAGCTAAATCAGATGATATGTAGCCAACTTCAGGTAAAGGCTGTAAAGACTGTGTTGTTTTCTTTCAAAACGGAATGTTTCAGTAAAAGCCGAATAAAAAAGATAATATCTTATTTTAATGGCTCATCTTTTTTTTGCATTTTGAAGAAAGCCATTACTCTAAAGCGAAATTTATTTTTTTAATACTCTTAATTTCTGGATATTAGAGAATCTAAAAGCAGAATATTGGTGCAAATATTTTAAAACATTTTTTAAAATATTTATTGACTTTTATTTGGAACTATGCTAATTTCGTGTTCACCAAAGAGGCGAACAGCGTCTCTAAAAAATGAAATCTACAAGGACTTGATGGGGTACAAGTTTTCATTTTAAAATTGAAATATTTTTAATCTTATAAAGTTTAAATTTAAAAATCATTGAAATGGCAAGGGTAAAGGAATGAACACATCAGCAAATTGGGATTGGGAGACGAAAGAAAAATTAATAGCAGACCTAAATGATTTGAAAAAGAAGTTTGTTGACGTCCGTGAATTAACCCCTTCTGATGACGGCGAGAAAATAGGCGTTGTAGTAAAAAACCAGGACAAAAAGTTTACCACTTGTGTGAATAGAGAAATATGGGAAGAAATATTTGAGAGAGTATACTCGCTTCAATTCAATCAAGATAATCAATTGATTTCACTTGTATTTAGAGACCTTGAATGGACTGTCGCTGTCGACCATGAGATGTGGGAGGAAAAATTTGATTATGTATGGAATCTTATGTTAAGCCCTGATGGGAAGAGTATTGCAGTCAATATAAGAACAGGAGAGATGACAAGTGGCGTTTGTTTAAATGGTAAAGCCTGGGAGAATACATTTCCCGAGGCAATGGACTTGGCTATAAGTCCTGATGGAAAAAGAACTGCATCCCATGTACCGATCAAAAGACTTGGTATGTTAGACAACGTCGGTTTTATGAGCAAGGTCTGGACAGTTGCAGTAGATGGAACTCCCTGGGAAAACACCTTTTTAAACCTCTGGGGTGCTGTCTTTAGCGATGACAGTAACCATGTAGCTGCGGCTGTAAGGACAGATATGTCTCAATATACTATTGCTGTGGATGGAAAACCCTGGGAGCAAAAGTTTGGGACAGTTTGGGAGCCGATCTTCAAGCCCGGAAGTGCTGATGTTATTGCCCCTGTGCAGACACCTCAAGGCTGGACACTTGCGATGAACGGTAAACCAATCTGGGGTAATTTTTCTCAGGTATGGAAACAAGTATTCACTGGTGATGGCAGAAAGTTAGCCGCCGTTGTTGCAGTCAGTGTTGGAAACTGGACGGTGGCAGTAGATGGTTCACCGTGGAACACTGTTTTCAATCAAACAGTATTATTTCCTGTTTTCAGTCCCGACGGGAAAAAGGTTGCAGCTCCAGTAAAGCATAATAATAGGTGGACAATTGCCGTAGATGGCTCTCCGTGGTCTGAAACATTCGACAATATATGGGATCCCGTTTTTAGTCCAGGTAGTGATAAGGTGGCAGCGAAGGCTGAGAAAAACGGCAAATATTTCACCATTATAGATGGAAAGGTAGGAAGACGTGGATTTGAAGCCCTCTGGAATCCTGTCTTCAGCCCGGATGGGGGAAAATTGTTGATTCGATGTGTCAATGGTGGAAAATATTATCGTCGAGTAGTTCCTTTAAATGAAATATGATAGAGGGAGTAAAAAATGATCGACTTTATAAAAGATCCGTCATTATATAATTTAGTAAGAGGTCCATTAGTGTGGATTGCATTCCTCGTATTCATTGGAGGAAGTATTTACAGAATCCGTGAGCTGGTACTCCTGGCAAAAAAAGAAAAAGTGGTTTTGCCTTTTATAAGTCTGAAAGCTACTCTCCGATCCCTTCTTCACTGGCTTATCCCATTTGCTTCAAGAAGATGGAGATTGAAACCTGTTTTTACGATTGCAACTTTTCTTTTTCATATTGGTCTTGTTTTTACACCTATATTTCTTCTTTCACACAACATCCTCTGGCGTGAATCCTGGGGAATAAGCTGGTGGACAGTTTCCGAAGGTTTGGCTGATGCCATGACTATTGTCGTCATAGGCTGTTGTGTCTTCTTTTTTCTGAGAAGGATTTTTGCTCCAGAAGTGAGATTTGTTACATTTGCAGATGATTACATCATACTCGCTATATCGTTTTTGCCGTTTCTCACTGGTTTTCTGGCATATCACCAGTTATTACTTCCGCATAAAACCATGGTAATTCTTCATATTCTTTTTGGGGAGATTATGTTAATAGCTATTCCTTTTACAAGATTAGTCCATATGTTTTATTTCTTTTTAACAAGGTCATTTATGGGTTCTCAATTTGCCCTTTGGCATTCAAGAGACTGGTAAAGGATTTAAGAATAGAGGAGGATAACAATGGCAGTTAAAGAAGCAGTTAAAGAAAAGGTAGTGAGCAGGGAATTCAAGGAATATATCAGAGACCTTAATCCTGATGTAGGCCTTGATGAATCAATAAAGGGCCTTACACCGGAAAAGATAGAAAAGACAATAAAGGCAGTCTTGACAGGACGTTCTGCGAGGATAAAAGCAGTACTTGAGACCTGTATTCATTGCGGGCTGTGCTCTGAGGCCTGCCAATGGTATTTGTCCAATGATAAAGATCCAACCTATGCACCGGTGGCGAAGATGAGGATGACCATGTGGGAGATGATAAAAAGGGATGGAAAGGTTGATGCAGAATTCATCAAACAATGCGCACGGATAGTATTCACTGAATGTAACATCTGCCATCGCTGCAGTATGTACTGCCCATACGGATTAGATGTAACGTTCATTATCGGAATGGTCCGCCGTATCTGTTTCCTCCTTGGGGTAGTGCCCCAGCGCCAGATGGATCAGGATCACGCCCAAGCTGCTACGTTGAATCAGGTCTGGTATTCCCAGAATGACTGGCTTGATACCCTGCAGTGGCAGGAAGAGGAGGTGGGGGCGGAGTTCAAAAATCTGCGCATTCCTATTGATAAAGAGGGTGCAGAGGTTATGTGGTTACCTCTTGGTGCCGAGCCGAAGTCAGGACTTTACCACATAGAGCGGACAGCGAAGATCATGTATGCCGCAGGTGTTGACTGGACTTTGCCCAGCAAAGATGTCTGGGACAGCAGCAACATGCCTATGTTTCTACGCGACTTTGTGACAATGCAGAGGATAGTGCGGGGACTGTTTGAGAACGCAGCTCGACTAAGAGTTAAAAAGTTAATGTTAACTGAATGAGGGCATCCACGTTTTGCCACAAGTTATGTGGCACCACCGATGCTGGGATACAAAGAACTTCCATTTGAAGTGATGCAGACTGGTGAATATTACTATGAGCTTCTCAAGAGTGGAAGGATAAAGATAGTTAAAAAAATTAAGGAGCCTGTCACTCTCCAGGACCCTTGTAATATTATCAGGAGGGCAGGGGCAGCAGACAAATTTAGATACATTGTCAATGCGACATGTGAGGATTTCACAGAGATGTACCCGAACCGGGAGCACAATTATTGCTGTAATGCCGGTGGTGGGCTGGCTGCATTGTCCAATTGGACTGCCCACAAGGCTAAAGGAAACAGAGTAAAGGCCGAACAGATTAAGGCAACGGGTGCAAAGATTGTAATTACTCCATGCCATAACTGTAGCACCGGTATTAAGGACATAATCAAATATTGGAACCTTGGTGTAAAGAATATGTTTTTTGATGAATTGTTGGTTAATACAATGGAGATGCCAGAGGAATTGAAAGCAGGATAATAAACCGGGAAGGGATAAGAATAAGAATATGAGTAAAAAATTATTATTATTTGCATTAGGTGCATGTCTGCTCTTCTTGATAATTACTGGGTTGTATGGCGTTTATTCTGTAGAAGCTCCTTTGGTAAGTAAGGAAGAGGGTACGAAGGAAATTCCTTTGCCTAAACCTGAAGACAAGATTAGTATTGCCCATACAGAAATCTTCGGGGTTTTAGAACGCCCTCAGGTAATTTTTGATCACAAGAAACATACCGAGGCATTTAAAAAAGAAGGGGGAAAAATATGGGAAGGGTGTGATACATGTCACCCTCTTAATAAAGAAAAAGATCTTATTATCTTTGATTTTCCCAAAAAAGTTGAGAAAGAAGACAAAAAGTCAGTAATGAATGCCTACCATGATGAATGTATCGGTTGCCACAAAAAGAGGAGTCAAGAAGACAAGAAGGCCGGGCCTATTGTGTGTGCAGATTGTCATGCCAAAAAGTTTGAATCTGTAAAGATAAAATATCCTGTATTGGAATTTGACTTTTCCTATCACGATAACCATGTCAAGAAACTCAAAGAGAGGATAGGTAAGGATGATTGTAGCTTGTGTCACCACATATACGATATAAATGAAGAGGATGAAGAACTCGCATTAGTATACGAAAAAGGAACTGAGGAATCATGTTACTACTGTCATGAACTTGGAAAGAAAAGAGGACCTGAATTAACGGCAATTATACATGTCTCTGAAAAGAAAGATCTTACAATAAGAAGAGCTTCCCATATACAATGTCTGAACTGTCATCTCTATTATACTCGAGTGGAGGAAAAAGCAATTGCTCAAAAGGAGAAAAAGGTGGGTCCCATTGAATGCTCGAAATGCCATACAGGAAAGTATAAAACAGTTGCTGAGCTCGCAAAGGTTCCCAGACCCGATCGTGATCAACCCAAAAAACCCTTTTTAGATATAGAAAATGCCAAGATGAAGGGAGTGTTATTCAATCACGAGACTCATGAAAAAAATAGCAAGACATGTCGTTCGTGCCACCATGAAACATTAAATACTTGTAAAAAATGCCACAATCTTATAGGGAGTCCAGATGGGAAATGGGTAAATACTGCAGGTGCATATCATGATACATTTTCCGAAAAAAGCTGTGCTGGTTGCCATGGAATCAAGAAAAAAGAAAAAGATTGTGCCGGATGTCCATTCCGCACTCCACAGAATAAGAACTGTTGCCGCGCCGATGAATGCCCGACGCCTCGGACTTGACATCCCATGCGCCCGTGGAGAGGATTGTTCAGACTGCCCGCCGGAACGCTCCATCTGCAATTATACCGTTATCATGC